>JAYUHT010000255.1:0-5189 GCA_043766725.1 Burkholderiales bacterium
GCTCAAGGCCAAGGATGTGAAAGTGCTGGGCCAAAGCGCGCACAACCCGCGCGCCACGGACTTGACCGATTCCGTGCTGCGCGCCAAGAAGGCCGGCGCTGACGTGTACATGCAAATCGGCTACGTGCCCGACACCAACCTGCTGCTCAAGACCGGGCGCGAACAGGGCTTCAAGCCGCCCGTCATTGTGCTCACCGGCACCGGTGATACGTTTGAAACGTTAGAGTCACTGGGCGCCGAATTCCTGGAAGGCGTGTACGTGGTGTCGTACCCGCGGCCCGACATCTCTGAAGCCTTCGGCCCCGGCGCCGGCGCGTTCTTGGCGGCCTATCGCAAGGCCTACAGCCGCGAACCCATCGCGCCGCAAAGCCTCACTGCTTACACCGGCATGCGCATGTTGCTCGACACGGTAGACGCCGCCGGCTCCACCGAGGTGGCCAAGGTGCGCGCCGCCGCCGCCAAGCTCGACAAACCCATGAACGCTTACCCCAACGGCAACGGCGCCAAGTTTGACGACAAGTTTCAGAACACGCGCGCCTTCCCCACCGTCATTCAATGGCAGGCCGGCAAGCAAGTCACCGTGTTCCCGGCCGAAGCGCGCGGCGCGGGCATTGCGCTGACGAACACACCGCGCAAATAACCGCGAGCTGCACATGAACACCCACCGCATCGGCACGCTGGCCTGGCTGGGCGGTGGCGTGGCCATCGCGCTGGCCTTGGCGGCCTGTGCCAACCTGGGCAGCAGCGCGGCGCTCGCGCCACTGGGCTGCGCGCAAGCCGCGGCCTCGGTGGCGGCCAATAGCACCGTGCCCGGCACGCGCATCCGCATCACCCAAGCGGCCGAGCAAGCCGCCACACCCACGCTCAAAGCGCATTGCCTGATCGAAGGCGCGTTGAACGAACGGGTGAGCGCGGTCGATGGCACGCCCTATGCCATCAAGTTCCGCATGCGCTTGCCACAAGCGGCTGATTGGAACGGCAAGTTCTTTCAAGAAAGCGTGGGCGGCTCGGTGGGCGTGCTCACACAAACGGTGGGCCTCACGTCCGGCATGACCACTTCCGCCTTCGCCCGCGGCTACAGCGTGATCATGGGCGACTCGGGCCACGACAGCACGGTCAACACCGACCCCAATGCGGGTGGCGCCTCAGCTTTCGCGCGCGATCCACAAGCCCGCGTCGACTTTGGCCATGCCTCGTACAACCTGGTGGCGCAAGTGGGCAAAGCGTTTTCGCTGGCCTACTACGCCAAGCCTCCGCAGCGCGCCTACTTCAGCGCGTGCTCAGACGGCGGCCGCCAAGCGGTGGGCCAGGCGCTGCACTACCCGCAGAATTTCGACGGCATCCTGGCTGCCGCCCCGGCGGTGGACATTCCGCACATGACGGCCTATGTGCCCTTGATCCTGCAAACCCTCGGCCCCTTGGCCAAGGCAGCCGGGCAGGTGGATGCAAACGGCCGGCCGCTGATCAACAAGGTGTACTCGAACGTTGATTTGCAACTCGTCTCCCAAGCCGTGCTGCAAGCCTGCGACAAGCTGGACGGCCTGCAAGACGGCATGGTCAACCACATCGAAGCCTGCACCGATGCCGTGGTGCACCCGCAGCTTGATGCGTTGGCGTGCAGCGCCGCCAAGACCGACGCCTGCTTGTCGCGACCGCAAATCGCCGCGCTGAAAACGCTGATGGCTGGCCCCAAGGATTCAAAAGGCCAGCAGGTCTACCCCGGCCACAACTGGGACCCGGGCATCGCCGGCCTGAACGGCGGCGTGTTCAACAACGGCTTTCGCGCCTATTGGTTCGGCGCACACGACTCGCCCGTTAACACCGCCACCAAGGTGACGCTCAGCGCGCCGCAAGCGGCCATGCTGTGGAAGACGCCGCCGCTGGCCATGCCCGCGGCGCAATACATCGACCATTTCATGGCCTACAACATCGACGACACCCAGGCCAGCATCACGCACAAGACCGCGGTCTATCCGCAGGCCGTGGTCGATTGGGGTTTGATGAACTCGCCGAACCTGTCCGCCTTCAAGCGGCGCGGCGGCAAGATGATTGCGTGGATCGGCAATGCCGACCCGGCCGTGAGCCCGCGCGACACCATCAACTGGTTCAAGGGCGTGGATGCGCATGAAGGCGGCCAAGCCGCGAATTTCTTGCGCCTGTTCGTGGTGCCCGGCATGAACCATTGCGCCGGCGGCGTGGCCACAGACCGCTTTGACATGCTCACACCGCTGGAAGACTGGGTGGAACGCGGCATTGCTCCGGCCAGCGTGCCGGCGCAAGCCTCCAACCCCGGCTACTTTGGTGTGGCCAGCCGCACGCGGCCGCTGTGCCCGTTTCCACAGTACGCGCACTACACCGGCAGCGGTGACATCAACCTGGCCAGCAATTTCAGTTGCCGCTGAACGGCTGCTAACGATTCAAATGACCCGCCACTTCACCCCCGCCGAATGGGCACTGCGCGTGCAGCTTGCCGCAGCCTATCGCCTGGTTGATCACTTCGGCTGGACCGAGCAAATCTACGGCCACCTCACCGCGCGCGTGCCGGGTGACAGCGAGCATTTCCTGATCAACCCCTGGGGCTTGAATTACGACGAGATCACCGCCAGCAACCTGGTCAAGATCGACGTCGAAGGCAACCCGGTGGGCGAGGCGGCGCGCGCCATCAACTACGCCGGCTTCGTCATCCACTCGGCCTTGCACCGCATGCGTTCGGCGCCGCATCAGGTGGTGATGCACACCCACACGGTGGCCGGCATGGCGGTGGCCGCGCTCGAACATGGGCTGCAACCGGTGTCGATGTTCGCCAGTGCTTTTTTCGGCAAGCTGGGCTATCACGATTACGAAGGCGCGTCGCTGTACCTGGGCGAACGCGAGCGCCTGGTGCAGTCGCTCGGTGATGCCCAGGCCATGGTGCTGCGCAACCACGGCCTCATCGTGGTGGGGCGCACGGTGCCCGAATGCTTCTTGCGCCTGTACCGGCTGGAACGCGCCTGCCAGGTACAAATTGCCGCCGCCGCGGCCGGGGCCATGCGCGCCATGCCGGCTGAGCTGGCACGCAAATCGGGCAGCGATCTGGACGCCTTTCAAGGCATGCACCCGCAAGGCGAAGGCGCGGTGGAGTTCGAGGCGCTGCTGCGCAAGCTCGATCGTGTAGACAACAGCTACCGGCACTGAATTCACTCAGAACATGGAGCTGTTGAACCTGTTGGCCATTGGCCTGCTGCTGGGCGGCATTTACGCCATGGTGGCGGTGGGCCTGAACCTCATCTTCGGCGTGATTCGCGTGGTGAACTTCGCGCATGGCGAATTGGTGATGCTGGGCATGTACGGCGCCTGGGGCTTCAGCACCTTGCTGAAGGTGGACCCTTACGTCACGCTGTTGATCGTGCTGCCGCTGTTGTTCGCGCTGGGCGTGTTGATCCAGCGCTTCGTGATTCAGCCGCTGCAAAGCGAGCACATGATGCAAATGTTTGCTACCTTCGCGCTGCTGACGATTGCGCAGAACTCCGTGTTGCTACTCACCCGTGGTGAAGGCCACAGCGTGAACACAGCGCTGTCGGGTCTGGCGCTTGAATTTGGTGACATGCGGCTCACCGCCACGCGCTTGGTCATTCTGGGGTCGGTATCCGCCATCGCGCTGGCGCTGCACCTGTTCCTGGCGCGCACGCTGCCGGGCAAGGCCATACGCGCCGTCACGCAAGACCGCAATGCGGCGCGGCTGATGGGCATCAATGTGGAACGAACGTTTGCGGTGACTTTCGGCATCGGCGCTGCGCTGGCCGGCCTGGCTGGTGTGTTGCTGGCGCCGATCTATACCTTGTCGCCCGGCATCGGCGGCAACTTCATCTTCGCTGCCTTTGCCGTGGTGGTGCTGGGCGGCCTGGGCAGCGTGGCCGGCGCCTATGTGGGCGGCTTGATCGTGGGTGTGGTGGAAAGCCTAGCCGGCTACTACATCGACCCCGAACTCAAGCAAGCCGTGTGGTTCTTGATCTTCCTGGCCGTGCTGGTGCTCAAGCCCAGCGGCCTGTTCGGCCAGGCCGGCGCTGAAGAAGTGGGCATGCGCGAGCAGACATGAATGCGCCTGCGCACGATGCTGAAGCCATGGCGGTCACGGCCCCCGCACCAAGTGCATCGCTGTTGGCCAGCACACGCCGCACCCTGGCCTTGGGCGCGGCCGGCGCGTTCGCCGCCATCGCCCCCTTGCTGCTGTTGCAGGGCCAGCCCTTCTGGGTGAATGTGCTGATCTACACCTACCTGTTCGCCGGCCTGGCCATGGCCTGGAACATCATGGCCGGCTTCGCCGGGCAGTTCTCACTTGGCCATGGCGTGTTCTTCGCCATCGGCGCCTACACCACGGCACGGCTGTACCTGTTGTGGGGCATTTCGCCCTGGCTGGGCCTGCTGCCCGGCATGGCCTTGTGCGCGGTGCTTGGGCCGCTGCTCTTCTGGCCCACCTTCAGGTTGAAGGGCGCGTTCTTCGCCATTGCCACCCTGGCCTTCAACGAAGTGGGCTTTGTGTGTGCCAACTATTTTGAAACGTTAACCGGTGGGCCGCGGGGCTTGCAGATTCCCTACCGGCCCGGTCTGGACAACATGATCTTCGCCAACCCGGTGCACACCGCGCTGCTGATGTTCGCCTTCATGGCGCTGTGCGTGGCCGTGGCCGTGGCGCTGCGGCGCAGCCGCCTGGGCTACTACCTGCTGGCCGTGCGTGAAGACGAAGACGCCGCGCGCGCGTCGGGCATCAGTGTCACCGGCGTGAAGTTGCGCGGCACGGCCATCAGTGCGGCACTCACCGCGCTGGGCGGCGCCCTGTTCGTGATGGTGGTGCGCACGATTGACCCGCCCAGCTTGTTCGCGCTGCCAGAAATCGGCTTCAAGTTCGCCCTGCTCACGCTCATCGGCGGCATCGGCACCATCGCCGGGCCGGTGATCGGCGCCTTTCTCATCATCCCCACTGAAACCTGGCTTCGCGCCACGCTGGGTGGTGGCTTGCCGGGGCTGCACCTGGTGATCTTGGGCGTGCTGATGCTGCTGGCCGCACTGTTCATGCGCCGGGGTTTGCAGTTTGCGTTGGCAGGGCTGTGGCAGCGCTGGCTGCACCGGCGCTGGAGACTGAAGTGAGCGGCGCGTTTCTGTCATTGCGCAAGGTCGGCAAACGTTTCGGTGGCCTGCAAGCCGTGAACGAT
>JAYUHT010000256.1:0-5186 GCA_043766725.1 Burkholderiales bacterium
AAAAACTGGGCCGCGCTGTGAACGTGGGTGAATTCGAGCACTGGATGCGCCAGGAGCAAGCCGCCGTGGAGGCCGCGTTGGACACCTGGGTGCCGCACGATGTGCCCGCCGGCTTGGGCGAGGCCATGCGCTATGGCGTGCTCGACGGCGGCAAGCGCCTGCGCCCGCTGCTCGTGCTGGCCGCGTGCAACGCCGTGCGCGGCCAGCGCGACGCCGCCCTGCGCGCGGCCGTGGCGGTGGAGTTGATCCACGCCTACTCGCTGGTGCATGACGACATGCCGTGCATGGACAACGACGTGCTGCGCCGCGGCAAGCCCACCGTGCACGTGAAGTTCGGCGAAGCCCAGGCCATGCTGGCGGGCGACGCGATGCAGGCGTTGGCCTTCGAAGTGCTCACGCCCGAGGCCGGTGTGAGCCCGGCCCTGCAGGCCCGCCTGTGCGCCTTGCTGCAGGCCAGCGTGTTGATGGGCGCGGCCTGCGGCGAGTGCGCGAGCGCAACATGGTCGGCGCTGAGCAGCTATGGTGCGGCCATCGGCCTGGCCTTCCAGGTGGTGGATGACATCCTCGACGTGACCCAGGAATCTGAAACCCTGGGCAAGACCGCCGGCAAGGATCTGGCCGACAACAAACCCACCTACGTGTCGGTGCTGGGCTTGCAGGCCGCGCGCCGGCATGCCGAGGAACTGCGCGACCAGGCCCTGGCCGCCCTGGCGCAAGCCGAGTTGCCGCATGCCGCGGCCCTGGCCCGCCTGGCCGACAAGGTTGTCGAACGCGAAAGCTGAAGGGCATGCCGATGACCCCCTACCCCTTGCTCGACCGCATCGCCGCACCGGCCGACCTGCGCCGCTTGTCGCGCAGCGAACTCAAAACCCTGGCCGACGAGTTGCGCGAATTCGTGCTGCAAAGCGTGAGCGAGACCGGCGGGCACCTGGGCAGCAACCTGGGCACGGTGGAACTCACCGTGGCGCTGCACTATGTGTTCAACACGCCGTTTGATCGCATCGTGTGGGACGTGGGCCACCAGACCTATCCACACAAGGTGCTCACAGGCCGGCGCGAACGCATGGGCAGCCTGCGCCAGTTGAACGGTATCGGCGGTTTTCCGCGCCGCGACGAAAGCGAATACGACACCTTTGGCGTGGGCCATTCGTCCACCTCCATCTCGGCCGCATTGGGCATGGCCTTGGCGGCCAAGCTCAAGGGCGAGCAGCGCCACTGCGTGGCCGTGATCGGCGACGGCGCCATGACCGCCGGCATGGCCTTCGAGGCCTTGAACAACGGCGGCGTGGCCCATGGTGGTTTGATGGCCGACATGCTGGTGGTGCTGAACGACAACGACATGTCGATCAGCCCGCCGGTGGGCGCGCTGAACAAGTACCTCGCGCGCTTGATGAGCGGCAAGTTCTACGCCTCAGCGCGTGAAGGCGCCAAGAGCGTGCTGCGGCACACGCCGCTGTACGAGCTGGCGCGGCGCTTCGAGGAGCACACCAAGGGCATGGTCGTGCCGGGCACCATCTTCGAAGAATTCGGCTTCAACTACGTCGGCCCGATCGATGGCCACGACCTGGATTCACTGATTCCTACCCTGGAGAACCTGCGCGCCAAGCCGGGTGCGCAGTTCCTGCACATCGTCACCAAGAAGGGCCAGGGCTACAAGCTGGCCGAGGCCGACCCGGTGCTTTACCACGCCGCCTCGGGCAAGTTCGACCCGGCCGAAGGCTTCAAGAAAGCCAAGCCCGGCAAGCCCACCTTCACGCAGGTGTTTGGCCAGTGGCTGTGCGACATGGCCGAGGCTGATGCGCGCCTGGTGGCCATTACCCCGGCCATGCGCGAAGGCTCGGGCATGGTTGAATTCCACCGCCGCTTTCCGCAGCGCTATCACGACGTGGGCATTGCCGAACAACATGCCGTCACCCTGGCCGCCGGCATGGCCTGCGAAGGCATCAAGCCGGTGGTGGCGATCTACTCCACCTTCTTGCAGCGCGGCTACGACCAACTCATCCACGATGTGGCGATTCAGAACCTGCCGGTGGTGTTCGCGCTCGACCGTGCCGGCATCGTCGGCGCCGACGGTGCCACGCACAACGGTGCGTTTGACATCGCCTTTGTGCGCTGCATTCCCAACCTGGCGCTGCTCACGCCGGCCGATGAAAACGAATGCCGCCGCGCGCTCACCAGCGCCTTCAGGCGCGAGCAGCCGGTGTGCGTGCGCTACCCGCGCGGCGCCGGCGCGGGCGCTGAGATCGAGCCCGCGCTCACCGAGCTGCCCTGGGGCCGTGCCGAACTGCGGCGCAGCGTCGGGCGCGGCGGTGCGGCATTGGGCCAGCGCGTGGCCATCCTGGCCTTCGGCACCGTGCTGTACCCGGCGCTGGCCGCGGCTGAAGCGCTCGACGCCAGCGTGGTCAACATGCGCTTCGTCAAGCCGCTTGATGAAGCCATGGTGCTTGAGATGGCGCGCACGCATGACGCGCTGGTCACGGTGGAAGAGGGCTGCATCATGGGTGGTGCCGGCAGTGCGGTGGGCGAATGCCTGGCCGCGCACGGCCTGGCCGTGCCGCTGTTGCAACTCGGCCTGCGCGATGCGTTCGTCGAGCATGGCGACCCGGCGAAGTTGCTGGCCCTGGCCGGGCTCGATGCCGGCGGTATTGAACGCGCCATCCAGGAGCGTTTCGGCCAGCGCCTGAGCGTGGTGCGCCCGGCTGTGAACAGTTGAATCATGACCAATCTGACCGACGCCCTGCACATCCCCGACACGCAAAGCGAGCGCGACGAACGCCACCTGGCCATTCAGCGCGTGGGCATCAAGAGCGTGCGCCATCCGTTGCAATTGCGCGTCGCCGGCGTGGTACAGCACTGCACGGCGGTGTGGGACCTCGACGTGGCCTTGCCGGCCGAGAAAAAAGGCACCCACATGTCGCGCCTGGTGGCCTGGCTCGACGCCGACGACGCGCCGCTCGACGCTACCGCGCTGCGCACGCGCCACGCCCAGATGCTGCACAGCCTGGGCGCCAGTGAAGGGCGGGTGCAGGCGCGCTTCGATTTCTTCCTGCGCAAGCGCGCGCCGGTGTCGGGCGTCGCCAGCTTGCTCGACTATCAAGGCGCCTGGATCGCCGACACCCGCGCCGGCCAGACCACGCTGTGGGCCGAGGTTGGCGTGCCGGTGAAAAGCCTGTGCCCGTGCTCGAAGGAAATCTCCGACTACGGCGCGCACAACCAGCGCAGCCTGGTCACCATCCGGGTTGAAGTGCTGCAAGCCATCGAATGGCATGAGCTGGTGCGCATGGCCGAAGAAAACGCTTCCAGCGAACTGTGGCCGCTGCTCAAGCGGGCCGATGAAAAGTGGGTGACCGAACGCGCTTACGAAAACCCCAAGTTCGTGGAAGACCTGGTGCGCGACGTGGCGCTGGCGCTGAACCGCGATGCGCGGGTGGGGCGGTACAGCGTCGACGTTGAGAACTTCGAGTCGATTCACAACCACAGCGCCTATGCGCGCATAGAACGCGGTTGATCGCTGCGCGCCTTGAGCAGCGACCTGGCCCAAGCCATCCACGACCCGCTGCGCATTCGCAGTGCGGGCGCCGATCTGCTGTCGCTGGCGCTGATCGATTCGCGCAACCACCTGCTGCGCTGGTTGTCGGCGTTCGAGCCCCACCTGGGCAAGCTCAAGGCGCACCCCGATGTCGAGCCGCCGCTGTGGCTGGTGGGGCACGCCGCCTGGTTCCAGGAATACTGGGTGTCGCGCAACGTCCAGCGCCAGCGCGGTGAAAACGTCGTCACCGCGGCGATGCGCCTGCCCTCATTGGAGCGCGCCGCCGACGGCCTGTTCGACCCCAGCTTGCACCACCGCGCCCAGCGCTGGGCCTTGACGCTGCCTGCGCCAGCCGGCCTGCGCGCCTACCTGAGCGACACGCTGGAAGCCACGCTCGACGTGCTGGCCGGCGCGGCGCGCGATGACGACGCCTTGTTCGTCTACCGCGCCGCGCTGCGCCATGAAGACATGCTGTGCGAGGCCCTGGCCGCCGCCGCGCAGGCCCTGCAACTGAACCTGCCCGATGCACCCTGGGGCCAGCGCACGGCGCGGGCCCAGCGCGAGCCCTTGTGGTTTGCGGCCCAGCACTTTGCCCTGGGCTCGGTGCCCGGCGGCCTGGTGCCGGCGAATGAGCGCTGGGCGCACGAGGTGGCGGTGCCGGAATTTGAAATTGATGCCCAGGCCGTGAGTTGGGCGCGTTACACCGAGTTCGTGGCCGACGGCGGCTACGACGACCCGCGCCTGTGGGGCGAGGCCGGTTGGCAATGGCTGCAACAAACCGAGCGCCGCGCGCCGCGCTATGTGGAACAGATGCGCGACGCCGTGCTGGCGCAGCGCCAGGGCGCGATGCAGCGCCTGCCCATGACGCAGGCCGTGGCCCACGCCAGCCGCTTCGAAGCCGAGGCCTGGTGCCGCTGGGCGGGCCGGCGCCTGCCCACCGAGGTGGAATGGGAAATCGCCGCCTGCGGTGGCCGCTCGCGCGGCTTTGCCTATGGCGATGTCTTCGAGTGGGTGGCCGGCAGCGCGCGGCCCTACCCGGCCGCCGCGCGCCGCTCCACCAGCTATGGCCGCTGGCCCGAGCCGCGCACCCAGGGCGTGCTGCGCGGCGGCTCGTGGATGACGCGCTCGCGCTGGTTGCACCCTAAGGCGCGGCGCTTTGCCGCGCCGCAGCGCGACGAGTTGTTCTGCGGCTTTCGCAGTTGCGCGCTGTAGCGGCCTGTTGCGCTTGGTGGTGGGCAAGAATCCGCCGCCGCGCCAGCTGTTGCCTGCCAAGACAAACCGTCCATGAATGCCCTGCAAGAAAGCCTAGGCGCCGCGCTGCACCTCATCACCCAGGGCGATGCCGGCCTGTACCGCGTGGTGGCCTTGTCGCTGGCCGTCAGTGGCAGCGCGTGTTTGCTGGCGGCCGTGTTCGGCCTGGCCGGCGGCGCCTTGCTGGCCGTGCTGCGCTTTCCCGGCCGCCGCGTGCTGCTGCTGCTGCTCAACACCCTGCTGGCATTGCCCTCGGTGGTGGTGGGGCTGGTGGTGTATCTGATGCTGTCGCGCTCCGGGCCGCTGGGCGCCTGGGGCATCCTGTTCACGCCCACGGCCATGGTGCTGGCGCAAACGCTGTTGGTGCTGCCCGTGGTGGCCGCCCTCACGCGCCAACTGGTGGCCG
>JAYUHT010000257.1:0-5177 GCA_043766725.1 Burkholderiales bacterium
CGCATGGATTTGACGACGGCTTCGAACGCCTCGCGCGCAGCCTCGCGTTCGCCGGCATGGGCCAGCAGGGTGGCGCGGTTGAACTGCCACAGGTCGCCCTGGCCAGCAGGCAGCGAACCGGGCGGAAACAGCCAGTCGAAAGTACTCAGGAGTTGGGCCGGCGGCAAAGCTTCCAGCAGCATGCTGCGCTCGTCAGCGCGCAGCATGCGGGTGGCAAACGCATAAGTCCACAGGCGCTGCTTGTTGCGCTCGGGGATGGGTTCATTGCCGCGCCGCATCTCGTCGGCCACGGTCAGGCCGTAGGCCGTGAGTTCGATCGTGCCGCTGATGCTGCCGCCGAGTTGCAGCGCACGCACGAAGGGCAAGGTTCTGGGGCGGCTGCGCGCCCCGGCCACCGCCTGCGCGAAACGCTGGCGTGCTTGCGGCAGGTTGTCTGGCCGATCCAGCAGCTGGCGCGCCCACATCGCGTGGGCGTAAGGGTTGGTGGCGTCGTCGGCCAAGGCGTGCTGCCAATGCCGTTGCGGCTCCAGCCCCACTTGGCCGCCTCGCCATCGCAGGTAGTCGCCCCAGCCGATGTGGGCACGCAGGTCGGCCGCGCGCGCGCCGCTGGCGCCGGGCAGGGCCTGCATCAAAACGGCTTCCGTCAGAGCCACCTGCTCGGCGAAGGTTTGCTGGCCTTCCACGGCGCGCATGTCGCGCAGCCACAGCATGGCGCAGTCTTCGCGCGCGCCCAGCACGGCGGGCAAGGGCGGCGCGGGCGGCGTGCCTTTGGCCAGGGCGTTGAGTTGTGCCAGCGCTGCCGCGTAGCTGCCGTCGATGCACAGCTGTTTGGCACTGGCAGCCTGCGCGGCCTGCGCCGTGTCGCGCTCTTGCACGGCCTGCTGTTCCAGGCGCAGCCGTTCGGCCGTGTTGCGCTGCATGCCGGCATAACCCAGGCCGCCGGCCGCAGCAACGGCCACGGCCAGGCCAAGCCCGATCTTCAGGCCCTTGCCGCTGGCCGCCGGCTTGAGCTTGGCCACGGCGGCCACCGTTTCGGCCACCATTTCGCCGCGCGGTTGAAGAATCGTCACCGCGCTCAGGTAGGGCGGCAAAGCGGCAATCGGCGTGGCCACCACCATCACCGGCAACACGTGGCCGCTGGGCCGGCGCCAATGCGCTTGCGCGAAGTCCAGTTCGGCCAGGGTGTAGCTGCCCGGCGCCACGGCCTCGGGCGTGATCAGGAAGACGAAAGCATCGGCCGCCGCCACGGCCTCGCGCAATCGCTGGTGAAAGGCTTCGCCAGCGTGCAGATCACTGCGGTCATGAAAGACATCGTGTCCTTCAGCTTCCAGCGCCAGCACCAGGCGCGCGGCCAGGTAGCGCTGCGCAGAAGGGTAGGAGATGAACAACTTCATGGTTGGCGCTGGCTCCAGTTCATGACGATGCGGTGCAGGCCATCTAAGCCATCGGTTAACGCGGCCGGCCCGGGTTGCAGGATGAGGGGAGACTTGATTTCATGCAACTGGCCCAGGCGCACCGCCGGCACGTCGGCCCAGCCCGGCCGCTGCGCCACATGCTGCGGGCGAAACTTCTTGCCGCACCAACTGCCGATGATGATGTCGGGCGCGGCGCGCACCACTTCCAGCGGGTCGGCCACGATGCGGTCCTTGCCCAGGCTGGCTTGCGCGCGCACCGGGAAGATGTCGTCGCCGCCGGCCACGCCGAGCAATTCGCTGACCCAGGCGATGGCGCTGATCTGCGGTGTGTCCCATTCTTCGAAGTACACCTTGGGCCGGCGCGGCAAGGCCGCGGCCGCGGCGCGCACGGCTTCCACCTTGGCCGCCAGTTCGGCCGCATAACGCCCGGCTGCATCGGCCTGGCCCACCAGCGCACCCAGGCGCAGCACATAGCCCAGGATGCCGGCCACGCTGCGGTGGTTGCTGATCCACACCTCGACCCCGGCGCGGATGAGCGCGGCGGCAATGTCGGCCTGCATGTCTGAAAAGCCGATCGCCAGGTCGGGTTTCAACTCCAGGATGCGGTCAATCTTGGCCGTGGTGAAGGCGCTGACGCGCGGCTTCTCCTGCCGCGCCTGCGGTGGGCGCACGGTGAAGCCCGAGATGCCGACGATGCGGTGCTGCTGGCCCAGCGCATACAGCACCTCGGTGGGTTCTTCGGTCAGGCAGACGATGCGTTCGGGCAGGTCAATGTTCATTCAGCTCTTTTCAGATCAACGCTTTCAATAGCATCAGACTGAGTGGCAAGGCGACCATGCCGATCAGCGTGGAGGCCGTGACCAGCGCCGCCACATACGGCCCGTGCCCGCCCATGCGCACCGCCAACACGTAGGCGCTCGATGCCGTGGGCATGGCGCCGTAGGCCACCAGCAGCGCCTGCTGCGCCGTGGGCAACTGCCAGGCCAGGGCGATGCCGATGGCCAGCGCCGGCAGCGCAACATGGCGAATGCCCAGCAACGCCGCGGCCAGCCCCGGCCCTTCGCGCAGTGCGCCCAGGCGCAAGCCCGCGCCCACCGCCATCAGCCCCAAGGGCAGGGCGGCGGCGCCGATGCGCGCCAGCGTGGTGTTGGCCAACTCGGGCAACTGCACGCCCAACAGGTTGCAGGCCAACCCGGCCAGGGTGCTGACGATGAGCGGGTTGCGCACCAGTTCGCCAAAGAAGCCCTGCCCGCCGCGGCGCGCCAGCGGCCACACCGCGGCAATATTGGCCAGCGGCACGCACAGGGACACCAGCAACGCCGCCCAGGCCACGCCCTGGCTGCCGGCCAGGCGCTCGGCCAGGGCCAGCAGCACGTAGGAATTGAAGCGAAACGCGGTTTGCGCGCCCGAGGCGTGCAAGTGCGCATCAAAGCGCCCCCAGCGCAGCGCAAACGCCAGGGCGATGCCGGCCAGCGTCAGGCCCACCACGCTGGCGCCAAAGCGCCACACCGCGGCCAGCTCAACCGGGTTGCGCAAGATGGAGCTGAACAGCAGTACCGGAAACAGCAGGTGGTAGACCAGGCGCTCAACGCCATCCCAAACCGGCCGGTTCAGCGGCGTGTAGCGGCAGATGACGTAGCCACAGGCGATGAGCAGCAGGTCGGGCAGCAGCAACAGCGCATTGGGCATGGCGGGCGAGTTTAGGTGTCGGCGTGGCGGTCAGCCAAAGCAGCGCGGGCAGCGTTGAGGCACCATCGCGCCTTTTCAAGACCACCCTTCACGCCATGCTTCAACCATTCCGCCTGCCGCGCTGGTTCGCCGCCCTCTTGGTTTGCCTGGCCGCGGCGCTGGCTGCACCGGCGGCGTTGGCCCAGCGCCTGGTGGTTGACGGCCAGCCCTTCGACACCGCCGCGCGTATCGGCAACACCGATCTGAAGCTCAACGGCGCCGGCTTGCGCCAGGTGGCGTGGTTCAAGGCCTATGCCGCGGGCCTGTACCTGCCAGACAAGACCCGCGCCGCGGCCCAGGCACTGAGCGGCGCGGGCCCGAAGCGGCTGCAAATGCGCATGATGCAGGACGTGCCCACGGCCGAATTCATCAAGGCGTTCGACAAAGGCATCGGCCGCAATTCAACGCCTGCCGAAGTGGCCGCGCTGAAGGAGCGCATGGCGCGCTTCGATCAGATCCTCACCCAGATCGGCCAAGTGAAGAAGGGCGACGTGGTCAACCTCGACTTCGTTCCCGGCCAGGGCCTGGTGCTCACGCACAACGGCAAACCGCGCGGTGAAGCCATTCCTGGCGAAGACCTGTACGCCGCGTTCTTGCGCATCTTCATCGGCGACAAACCCACCGATGAGCGGCTCAAGGCTTCGCTGCTCGGCGCGGCCTGGAGCTGATGAGTTCATGCTGCCACCTCACCTACGCAACTTACTCCCAAGACGATGACTCCCTTCCTGTTCAAGGCCTTGTTAACAACCATCAGCCTCGCCGCCGGCGGCGTGGCGCTGGCCCAGCCCTACCCGAACAAGCCGGTGCGCCTGGTGGTGCCGTTCGCGCCCGGTGGCACCACCGACATCGTGGCCCGCGTGGTGGCTGAAAAAATCGCCGCGCACCTGGGTCAGAACTTCATCGTCGAAAACAAGGCTGGCGGCGGTGGCTCGTTGGGGGCGAATGAAACCGCCAAGGCCACGCCCGACGGCTATGCCCTGGGCATGGCCACCGTGTCCACCACCGCGGCCAACCCGGCCATCAACCCGAAGATTCCGTACAACCCATTGACTGACTTCACCCCCATCATCAACGTGGCGGCAACGCCCAACGTGATTGCGGTGCACCCCAGCTTTCCGGCGCGCGACTACAAGGGCTTCGTTGCCGAGCTGAAAAAGTACCCGGGCAAGTACAGCTATGCCAGCTCAGGCACCGGTGGCATAGGCCACCTGCAAACCGAGCTGTTCAAGGGCCAGGCCGGGGTCTTCATGGCCCACATTCCGTATCGCGGTGCGGGTCCGGCGCTGAACGACACCGTGGCCGGGCAGGTGACCATCATCTTCGACAACATGCCCTCGGCGTTGCCCTTCATCAAAGACGGGCGCTTGATTCCCATCGTGCTGGCCGCGCCGCAGCGGCTGACGCAACTGCCCAGCGTGCCCACGTTCAAGGAAGTGGGCCTGCCCGACGTGAACCGCATGGCCTACTACGGCATCTACGGCCCCAAGGGCTTGCCCAAAGACGTGGTCGACAAGATCCACGATGCCGTGAAGAAGACAGTCGACATGCCCGATGTGCGCAAGCGCATCGAAGACACCGGCTCCCTCGTGGTGGCCAACACGCCGGCCGAGTTTGCCAAGCAGATCGAAGCCGAATTCGCGGTCTACAAGGCCGTGGTGGCGAAGCAAAAGCTCGTGCTCGATTGATGGCAGGAAGGCCTGCGGCTGCGCCGGCCAAGGCGGCTGCACGCAGCCAGGAAAGCATCGACCGCTTCATCGACGCGCTGTGGCTGGAAGACGGCCTGGGCGCCTTGAGTCTGGCGGCCTACCGGCGCGACTTGCAGCTCTATTCCGCCTGGCTCGAAGCCGGTTCAGCCAAGGCGCTGAACGACACCCAGGCCAGCGACCTGCTGGCCTACATGGTGGCCAAACATGCGGCTTCACGGGCCAGCACCGCAAACCGGCGTTTGTCTGTTTTCAAACGTTATTGCCGCTGGGCGCTGCGCGAGCGGCTGATGACGCAAGACCCCACGCTCAAACTGATGTCGGCGCGCCA
>JAYUHT010000258.1:0-5156 GCA_043766725.1 Burkholderiales bacterium
AGCAGCACCAGCATCACGTCGATGAACGGCACCATGTTGATTTCGTTCATGGCACGGCGCCGGCGCGCGCCACCGCGGGACATCACCGCAGCCATCTAACGCACCACCGCTGCTGCCGGCACTGGCGCTGGCGCATGTGCCGCAGGCTGCCCGGCGTTGCGCTGCAGGATGTTGGAAAACTCTTCGATGAAGGTTTCGAGCTGGATGGCGATGCGGTCGATGTCGCGGGCAAAGCGGTTGTAGGCAATCACCGCCGGAATGGCCGCGAACAGGCCGATCGCAGTGGCCACCAGCGCCTCGGCAATGCCCGGCGCCACCGAAGCGAGTGTGACCTGTTGCAGGTTCGACAAGCCCACGAAGGCATGCATGATCCCCCACACCGTGCCGAACAAGCCCACGTACGGTGACACCGAGCCCACGCTGGCCAGGAAGCTCAGGTTGCTCTCCACCACATCAAGCTCGCGCTGGTAGCTGGCACGCATGGCGCGGCGGGCGCCGTCGAGCTGCCCCGCGGCATCGAGCCGGCGTTCGCGCAGCTTCAAAAATTCGCGCATGCCGCTGGCGAAGATGCGCTCGATGGGTGCCGTGTGCGGCTTGGTGGCCACGGCCTGGTGCAGCTCGGTCAGGCCGCGGCCGGACCAAAAATCTTGCTCGAAGGCATCGTTGTCGCTGCGCACCCGGCGCAGGCCGAAGATCTTGCCGAAGATCACCGTCCAGCTCCACAGCGACACCAGCACCAGCGCGGCCATCACCAGTTGCACCACCAGGCTGGCATGCATCACCAGGGTGAAGATGGAAAGATCCTGGTTCATGATCCTAGAAACGGCAGTTGGACGCGCCCGAGTGGGCCGTGATGCGGTGCGCTGGCAAGGCGCGACGACGCTGCGGGCTTATGCCCGCGAGGAGGAGCAACGCCGCCAGCGTGCCGCAGCGCGGCTCAATCGGGTGCGTAGCGCGGTCACCAAAGAGGTGAAGTTTGTCGTGGTCACAAGTGTCAATGTTCATGCGATATTGCCTGCGGAGGTAAGCGGTCAACTGCCGTTTCTAGGATATTTGGATTCGCTCAAGAATGTCTTCAGGAATGCGTTGCACAGCAAAACCGCCGTCTGCACTGGGCACGCAAGCCACGCAACCGATGCGGATGCTGCCGCTGGCCAGCAGCTTGTCACCGCAGTGAGCTTGTTGTTCGATCAGCAGGGATGCCTTGCCGGCCTGCGCCACATGAACGCTGATGTGCAACAGGTCATCGAGCCGAGCCGGGCGCAGGTAGCGCACCGCTGTGTCGGCCACCACGAACATCACGCCCAGGCGCGCGGCCATCTCGTGCTGGCTGAAGCCCAATTCACGCAGCCACTCGGTGCGCGCACGCTCAAAAAACTTGAGGTAGTTGGCGTAGAACACCACACCGCCGGCATCGGTGTCTTCCCAATAAACCCGCACGGGGTGGACGTGACTGCGGTGGCTGGGCAATTGCGCGTTGTTTCGGCAGAAAGTCAGGCGGCGGATTATGCGGCAGCGTCATCCCTGGCCGATGGCCCCGACTCCGCTGCGACAGGCAGGCTGTAGCGCGCCACGAAGGCGCGATCGATGCGGTCTTTCAGCCACCAGACCCAGCGCCCCTGCACCGACCAGTCACCATATGAAAGGATCGCCCGGCGCCGCCCGCATGACAGCAGGTTGAGCGTGCGCAGCGGAGGCATGTAGGCCATCAACTCGCCCCCCGCCACGGCGCGGCGCAAGTTGTGCGCCAGCGGCGGGCCGGCGCGCACGGCATACACACCGCTGCGCGGGTGTGGCGCGTCGGGCCGGCTGGCTACGTCACCCGCGGCAAACACCTCGGGGTGGCTCAGGCTTTGCAGCGTGGGCCCGGTGCTGATGAAGCCGCGCTCATCTTGCGCCAGGCCGCTGCCGTGCAGCCAGGGCGGCGCAGAGATGCCGATGCACATCACCGGCGCATCGCACACCAGGCGCGCGCCGTTGCTCAGGTGCACATGGTTGGCGCTGATTTCGGTGCAGGCCTCGTTCACCACCACCACGCGCAAGCGGCGCAAGGCGCGCAGGCCGCGGCGAATGGTGGCCTGCGGGTAGCCCAGCAACACGCCTTCGGGCCCGGCCACCAGTGTGAGGCGCGAACCCGTGCCCATGCGGTTCAGCCGATGCTGCAGCGCCAGCGCCAGCTCCACGCCTGCGGCGCCGCCGCCCACCACCACCACGTCGAGCGTGCGCTCGCCACCAATGGCGATCATTTGGTCGGCCCAATGCACGAACTGCTCGATCGGGCGCACCCACAGCGCATGCTCGCGTGCGCCCGGCACGCCCTGGCGGTCCATCACCCCGCCGACATCAAGGCTTAGCACGTCATAGCCCAGCTTGTCGCCGTTGGCCAGGGCGACGCTGCGCTGCGCGGCGTCGAGCACCGTCGCTGCGCTGTGCACGAAGCGCACGCCGGCCGCGCGCGCCAGCGGCAGCAAGGGAATGGCGCACTGCGCCGCCGCGTAGTGCCCGGCCACCAGGCCCGGCACCATGCCGGAATAGGTTTGCTGCATGAAGGGCGACGCCAACGTCACCTCGGCACCGGCCGCGCGCTTGCGCGCCAACGCCTGCAAAACGTGCACATGCGCATGGCCGCCGCCCAGCAGCAACAGCCGCTTCATGGGCGCGCCGCGCCCATTGGTGTGCCTTCGTGCTGCGCACTGCGGGATTCGCCTCTCGGGCGGCCGGGCAGGCTCATGCGCCGGCGAGCCAGCAGTTCGAGCGCCATGACATGCGCCACGCTGTGGCCCTGGGTGTTGTCGGCGTCAGCGCCCACCGCAATGCCGATGAGTGGCGGCACGCTGGTGGCTTCATCTGCAAACAGGCGCAGGAAGTCGGCATGCAGGTCACGCTCCTCGGCCTGCCAGCGCGAACGCGCAGAGCCGGCACCGCGCAGCACGATCATGCGCAGGCGGCGGGTGAAGGCGTTGTCCAGCTCGGTGCCGGTGGGTTCATTGGCGTCCCACACGTAGCACAGCGTGGCCGCGGCGATCGGCTCGTCGCTCATGCGGCGCGCGGCGCGCAGCACCTGGCGCTCGACAAATGGCACGGCGTCGAGCGGCAGGTCGAACATGGCGCAGACCTTCAACGGCGTGTCATCACCATCGCGTTCGCGCAGCCGGCTGTTCGGGTTGGGCTGGTCCACCCGCCACTGCCAGGCCAGGAGGCGCTGGCTGGGTGGCTGGCTGAACCCGTGCACCAGGTTGCCGTACGACGCCTGCGCCTCGACGCGCAACGCACGCTGGCCGTCAATCTCGGCCACGCTGAACCGGGTGGCCGGCTTCTTTTGCTTGGGCAGACCGGCAAAGTGCCACGGCGCGGGCGGCGTGGCCGCCTCGCCCACCAATGGGGTCAAGGTGGAGGTCGAGGTGGGTGACAGGGCGGGCGGCGCGCCTTGGGCGCCGGCTGCCGCGGCCAGCACCAAGCTGGCCAGTAGCGCAATCAGTTGCTTCATCGTCCCTGAGCGTTGATGCTCCAATCGTAGTCGAGGTGCTCAATGGGCAGCTTGCGCTCACGCAGTGCCTGCTGCTGCGCGGGGTCGGTGCTCATCGCGGCGGCATAGCGCGCAAACACGTCTTCCACCTTGGCAAAGCCCTTGTGTCCTTTTTCGAAGTCTTCGCGGAACCACTTGAAGATCTGGCTGACTTCGAGCTTGCCCACACCCCCCGCAATACCCACGCGGTTGCGCGTGCGGTCGCCCAAGAAGCGCTGCATGCCGTCTTCGAGTTGCGCCTCCAGCTTGGCGGCCGTGAAGGCCTCGTTGCGCAGCGCCGGGCAGCCGATGCTGGCGCACACGATGGCAGCATGGATGCGTGGGTCCTGGTAGCGCGGCCGCAGCTGTTCGTGTTCGATCCAGTCGAGGTGGTGCTTGGCGCCCAGCAAGTTGAAGAACTCCTTCTTCCACGGCGAGCTGAGCACGCCGCCAAGGTCTTTGATCGACTTCACATCGGGCCAGCGGGTCAGGATCAACTCGACCGTGAAGGCGTTGTAGGCGTTGATCAAAAAGGCCATCTGCTGCTCGCGGCTGAAGGCCTCGAACTCGGCCGGCTTGACGGCGCTGAAGCCGGCTAGCACAGGTGCCAACGCCGACTGGTCGGTCTTGAAACCGGTGTAGTCAACGCGGCTTTGTTTGCCGTCGGGCAGCCAACGGACATGCTTCTTCAGCAGGCCTTCCCACGGGCCATAGGCATGGTCGAACTGGGCCCAGGCCGGCAGGCATGCTAGCCACGTGAACAGGACAAGCCACCAACGCTTCATGCTTCAACTCCTTTGCCAAGTGTGAAAACGCTCGACCCACTGCAACACGCCGGCGGGCGCGTGGGCGCGCTTCCATTCTCCCGCCGCGTACTTGTTGGCTTCGGCCAGGGTGGGATAAGTGTGGATGGTGCCCAAAATCTTGTTCAACCCCAGGCCATGTTTCATGGCCAGCACGAATTCGGCCAGCAAGTCGCCAGCGTGCACGCCGACGATGGTCACGCCAAGAATCTTGTCCTTGCCCGGCACCGTGAGCACCTTCACCCAGCCGTGGGCAGCGCTGTCGGCAATGGCGCGGTCGAGGTCGTCGATGCCATAGCGGGTGACTTCATAGGCCACGCCTTTTTCCTTGGCCTCCTGTTCGTTCAGGCCCACGCGCGCCACCTCGGGGTCGATGAAGGTGCACCAGGGGATCACGGAGTAGTCGACCTTGAACTTCTTGAAGCCGCCGAACAGCGCATTCACCGCCGCATACCAGGCCTGGTGCGCCGCCGTGTGGGTGAACTGGTAGGGCCCGGCCACGTCGCCCGCGGCCAGGATGTTGGGGATGTTGGTCTGCAAGTATTCGTTCACCTGCACGGTGCGGTTAACAGTCACGCCCAGTTCTTCCAGACCATAGCCCTGCAAACGCGCCACGCGGCCCACGGCGCAGAGCAGCACATCGAAGGCGACACGTTTTTCCTGACCTGCGGCCTCGACGATGATGAACTTGTCGCCGCCCGCCTTCTCGCAGCGCAGCGCCTTGTGGCCGGTGAGCACGGCCACGCCGTCGGCCTCCAGCGCCTGGCGCGCGTAGGCCGAGACCTCTTCGTCTTCACGCAGCATCAGGCGCGGCGCCATTTCAATTTGCGTGACCTGCGAGCCCAGCC
>JAYUHT010000259.1:0-5154 GCA_043766725.1 Burkholderiales bacterium
AAGAGAAGACCGAGTTCACCGTGATGCTGCTGGAAGCCGGCGCCAACAAGGTGCAGGTCATCAAGGCCGTGCGCGAACTCACCGGCCTGGGCCTGAAGGGGGCCAAGGATCTGGTCGACGGCGCGCCCAAGCCCGTGAAGGAAGCCATTCCCAAGGCCGACGCAGAAGCAGCTTTGAAGAAGCTGGTCGACGTAGGCGCCAAGGCCGAAATCAAGTAATTCAATCGGCCCTGGCCTACTGCGCGACCCGATCTTGGCTCTGCGATGCTCGCCGTACGCAAATACGGCTGCGCTTCTCGAACCAAGCTCGGGCCGCTCGCTACGGCCTGCATCCGATTGAATGTGCTGGTTTGAGTGCAGCGCAAAGCCTACGGGCTTTGCAGTGTTCTCTGATCCGACTGCAGAGAACCGGTTTGGTCGGGCCGCGGTGCAATGCCGGGGTTGTCCGCCAGCGGTTGGTAGTGGCCAACCACCAAGCCTTGAGACGTCTTTCCCTGAGCCATCCGCCGGGCCGTTCCCAAGGATGACTCACCCCCTCGGGGGGCGAGCGCCGCAGGCGCTCTGGGGGGCTAACGTCAATGCCAGTCGCCGACGATGCATGTCGCGGTTAGCCGCCGCACAACATGTACCAGGCACGGAGAGTTCATGGCACAAGCAACCCCCTACAGCTACACCGAGCGCAAGCGCATTCGCAAGAGCTTCGGCAAACGCGAAAGCGTCTTGAAGGTTCCCTATCTGCTGACGATGCAGCGTGAAAGCTACGTCGCGTTCTTGCAGAAGGAAGTTCCAGCCGCCAAGCGCAAGCCCGAAGGCTTGCAGGCGGCGTTCATCGCCGCGTTCCCGATCACCTCGCACAACGGCTTTGTGGAGATGAAGTTCATCGAATACAACATGGCCCGCCCGGCCTTCGATGAGCGCGAATGCCAGCAGCGTGGCCTGACCTTTGCCGCCGCTGTGCGTGCCAAGCTGCAAATGATCATTTACGACCGCGAGAGCCACCCGGCCAAGGCGGTCAAAGAGATCAAGGAGCAAGAGGTCTACATGGGCGAAGTGCCGCTCATGACCGACTACGGCTCGTTCATCATCAACGGCACCGAGCGTGTCATCGTCAGCCAGCTGCACCGCAGCCCCGGCGTGTTCTTCGAGCATGACAAGGGCAAAACCCACAGCAGCGGCAAGCTGCTGTTCAGCGCGCGCATCATTCCTTACCGCGGCTCGTGGCTCGATTTCGAATTCGACCCGAAAGATATCCTGTACTTCCGCGTTGACCGCCGGCGCAAGATGCCGGTCACGATTCTGCTCAAGGCCATCGGCCTGAACCCGGAAGCCATCCTCGCGCACTTCTTCGTCAACGACAGCTTCCGCCTGCTCGACGCCGGCGCGATGCTCGAATTTGTGCCCGAACGGCTGCGTGGTGAAGTGGCGCGTTTTGACATTACGGACAAAGACGGCAAGGTCATCGTCGAGAAAGACAAGCGCATCACCGCGCGTCACGTCAAGCAGCTCGACCAAGCCGGCACCACGCACATCACCGTTCCAGAAGACTTTCTGGTCGGCCGCATCGTGGCCAAGAACCTGATCGACACCGACACCGGCGAGATCATGGCCAAGGCCAATGAAGAGATCACCGAAGTGCTGCTGAAGAAGCTGCGCTTGGCCGGCGTGAAAGACGTGCCCTGCCTGTTCACGAACGAGTTGAACCAGGGTGCCTACATCAGCCAGACGTTGGCCGCGGATGAAACGGCCGACCAGCTGGCCGCCCGCGTGGCCATCTACCGCATGATGCGCCCCGGCGAGCCGCCGACTGAAGATGCGGTGGAAGCCTTGTTCGCGCGCCTGTTCTACAACCCGGACACCTACGACCTGTCGCGCGTGGGCCGCATGAAGTTCAACGCCCGCGTGGGCCGCGACGTGCCGGAAGGCTCGATGACCTTGAGCAACGAGGACATCCTCGACGTGGTGAAGATCCTGGTCGATCTGCGCAACGGCAACGGCGAGGTTGACGACATCGACCACCTGGGCAACCGGCGCGTGCGCTGCGTGGGCGAGCTGGCCGAAAACCAGTACCGCTCGGGCCTGGCGCGCATCGAGAAGGCGGTCAAGGAGCGTCTCGGCCAGGCCGAGACCGAAGCCCTGATGCCGCACGACCTGATCAACTCCAAGCCCATCTCTGCGGCCTTGAAAGAGTTCTTCGGCGCCAGCCAGTTGAGCCAGTTCATGGACCAGACCAACCCGCTGAGCGAGATCACGCACAAGCGGCGCGTCTCGGCCCTGGGCCCGGGCGGCCTGACGCGCGAACGCGCCGGCTTCGAGGTGCGCGACGTGCACCCCACGCACTACGGCCGTGTGTGCCCGATTGAAACGCCTGAAGGCCCGAACATCGGGCTGATCAACTCGCTGGCGCTGTTTGCGCAGCTCAACGAGTACGGCTTTCTCGAAACGCCTTACCGGCGCGTGGGCGGCGGCAAGGTCACCAACCAGATCGACTACCTCTCGGCCATCGAAGAAGGCAAGTACGTCATTGCCCAGGCCAACGCCTCGCTCGACAAAGACGGCAAGCTGGTCGATGAACTGGTGAGTGCTCGTGAGTCGGGCGAATCGGTGCTGGTCAGCCCTGAGCGCGTGCAGTACATGGACGTGGCGCCGGCGCAGATCGTTTCGGTGGCCGCCTCGCTCGTGCCTTTCCTGGAGCACGACGACGCCAACCGCGCGCTGATGGGCGCCAACATGCAGCGCCAGGCCGTGCCCGTTCTGCGGCCCGAAAAGGCGTTGGTCGGCACGGGCGTGGAACGTGTGGCCGCGGTTGACTCGGGCACGGTGGTCACCGCAAGGCGCGGCGGCAAGGTCGATTACATCGACAGCAACCGCATCGTGATTCGCGTCAACGACACCGAAACGGTGGCCGGTGAGGTGGGGGTGGACATCTACAACCTCATCAAGTACCAGCGTTCGAACCAGAACACCAACATCCACCAGCGCCCCATCGTCAAGCGCGGCGACGTGGTGGCGGCGGGCGACGTGGTGGCCGACGGTGCCAGCACTGACCTGGGCGAACTGGCCCTGGGCCAGAACATGCTCGTGGCCTTCATGCCCTGGAACGGCTACAACTTCGAAGACTCGATCCTGATCAGCGAGCGCGTGGTGGCCGAAGACCGCTACACCTCGATTCACATCGAAGAGCTGGTGGTCATGGCCCGCGACACCAAACTGGGTAGCGAAGAAATCACGCGCGACATTCCTAACCTTTCAGAACAGCAGCTCGCGCGGCTGGATGAAAGCGGCATTGTTTACGTGGGTGCCGAAGTGACCCCCGGCGACGTGCTGGTGGGCAAGGTCACACCCAAGGGCGAAACCACGCTCACGCCTGAAGAGAAGCTGCTGCGTGCCATCTTCGGCGAGAAGGCCTCTGACGTGAAGGACACGTCGCTGCGTGTCGACCAAGGCACCAACGGCACGGTCATCGATGTGCAGGTCTTCACCCGTGAAGGCATCGTGCGCGACAAGCGTGCGCAGCAGATCATCGACGACGAACTGAAGCGCTTCCGCCTTGACCTGAACGACCAGCTGCGCATCGTCGAAGCCGATGCGTTCGACCGGATCGAAAAGTTGCTGGTGGGCAAGCCCGCCAACGGCGGCCCGAACAAGCTGGTCAAGGGTGCGGCGATCGACAAGGCCTACCTCGACACGGTGGAGAAGTACCACTGGTTCGACATTCGCCCGGCCGATGATGACGTGGCCAACCAGCTGGAGAGCATCAAGAACTCCAATGAGCAAACGCGCCGTGCGTTTGACGTGGCGTTTGAAGAAAAGCGTAAGAAGCTCACCCAAGGCGATGAGCTGCCCGCGGGCGTGCTGAAGATGGTGAAGGTCTACCTGGCCGTGAAGCGCCGCCTGCAACCGGGCGACAAGATGGCCGGGCGGCATGGCAACAAGGGCGTGGTCAGCAAGATCGTGCCGGTGGAAGACATGCCCTACATGGCCGACGGCACGCCGGCCGACATCGTGCTCAACCCGCTGGGCGTGCCGTCGCGCATGAACGTGGGCCAGGTGCTCGAAGTGCACCTGGGCTGGGCCGGCAAGGGCATTGGCCAGCGCATCGGCACCATGCTGCAAGCGCATTCGCGTGTGGCTGAGTTGCGCAAGTTCTTTGACGAGCTGTACAACAAGTCGGGCAAGACCGAGCGCTTTGACAGCATGACGGATGACCAGATCATCGAGATGGCCGGCAACCTGAAGCATGGCGTGCCGTTCGCCACGCCAGTGTTCGACGGCGCCACGGAAGAAGAAATCCGCGGCATGCTCAAGCTGGCCTTCCCCGAAGACATTGCCCGCGTCAAAGGCCTGACCAGCACCCGCACGCAAGCCACCTTGCATGACGGGCGCAGCGGCGAGGCGTTTGAACGCCCCGTCACCGTGGGCTACATGCATGTGCTCAAGCTGCACCACTTGGTCGATGACAAGATGCATGCGCGCTCGACCGGCCCATACAGTTTGGTCACGCAACAGCCGCTGGGCGGCAAGGCGCAGTTCGGCGGCCAGCGCTTCGGCGAGATGGAAGTGTGGGCGCTGGAAGCCTACGGCGCTTCGTACATCTTGCAGGAAATGCTGACGGTCAAGTCCGACGACGTGAACGGCCGCACCAAGGTCTACGAGTCGATCGTTAAGGGCGAACACGCCATCGAAGCCGGCATGCCGGAATCGTTCAACGTCTTGGTCAAGGAGATTCGTTCCCTTGGCATCGACATTGAACTTGAGCGCAATTAAAGGAGAAAAGCATGAAGGGACTACTCGACCTTTTCAAGCAGTTCACCCCCGACGAGCATTTCGATGCCATCCGCATCGGCCTGGCCTCGCCGGAAAAAATCCGCAGCTGGTCTTTCGGCGAAGTGAAGAAGCCCGAGACCATCAACTACCGCACTTTCAAGCCGGAACGCGATGGCCTGTTCTGCGCCAAGATCTTCGGGCCCATCAAGGACTACGAGTGCCTGTGCGGCAAGTACAAGCGCTTGAAGCACCGCGGTGTCATTTGCGAAAAGTGCGGCGTTGAAGTCACGCAAACCAAGGTGCGGCGCGACCGCATGGGCCACATCGACCTGGCCGCGCCGTGCGCGCACATCTGGTTCCTGAAGAGCCTGCCTTCACGCCTGGGCATGGT
>JAYUHT010000260.1:0-5146 GCA_043766725.1 Burkholderiales bacterium
GGTGCCGGCCGAGGGTGTTGGGTGGCCGGCGTAGCGAAGTAAAGAAGGAGGAGGAGGCCGTCAGGCCGACGACGGGTGACATGAGCGTAGCCGGCCGCCCGACGGCCTTGGCTCGCTTCAATGGTTAAGCGGGGCGACTTGCGAGTGTGACCAGAGCTTGAACATCGGCACTGCGACCAACACTCCAGCAAGCGTCAATCAACTCATCGGTTTGACGAAGACCCAACACTGGGTCAGCCAATGCATGCGCCTTGGCCTGCAACGCAGCGTCGCTCAACGGCCGCTGCATCGAACCGATGGCGTGCTCGACATGAATGTCAACGCGCCGCCCGTCCAGCAACACCGCGCTGACATGCGCGGACTCCTCGGCCACGCCGTCGTCCACCACCGCCACCACCTTGCGCCGCAGCGCCGCCACGTCGGCGCGCTGCACGATGGCGTCGCTGTATTCCTCTTCACCGGCGCGGCCGAAAAGCAAGCCGGCGGCGCAGCCGTGGTAGACGCTGAACTTGGCGGCCAGGCCGTTGGCGGGTTCCTTCTTGCCGGTGAGTTCGAGCACCAGCGAATGCACGCGCAGCTCGATGCATTCCACCTGCTCGGGGCGCACGCCACGCTCACGCAGTTGCACACAGGCGTCGATGCTGGGGTGCACCACGATGCCGCAGGCGAAGGGTTTGTAGGTGTTGAAGCTGATCTCGAAGCGTTGGCCCAGTTCATCGGTGGCTTCATGCCACGCCGCTTTGTCAGACACCACCTGCACCAGGCCGCGCGGGGCTTCCAGGGCGCGCGCACTCGCCGTGAAGCCGGCTTGCGCCATCAAGGCCGCCAGCAAGCCGTTGCGCGCTGCCGCACCCGGGTGCAGCGGCTTGCTCATGGTGCCGAACTGCTCGCGCAGGCCCACCGGTTGCGACGCCGCAATGCCCAGCGCCATGGCGGTTTGCTGCTCGTTCAGGCCGAGCAAGCGCGCGCAGCCGGCCGCCGCGCCGAGCATGCCAGTGGAGCCGGTGATGTGCCAGCCGCGGTCGTAGTGGTCGGGGTACATCAGGTTGCCGATGCGGCACGACACGTCAATGCCCAGCACCAGCGCGTCGATCAGTTGGCGCCCGCTGCAACCTTTGAGTTCAGCCAGCGCCAACAACGCCGAGGCCACCGGCCCGGCGGGGTGGATGATGGTCTTGAGGTGCGTGTCGTCGAAGTCGAAGGTGTGCGAGCTGATGCCATTGAGCAGCGCGGCGTTGGCCACGTCAACCCGCTCACGGCGGCCCAGCACGGCAGCCTGCGGCGCGGGTTGCAGCACCTGCACCGCGGCCAGCGCGGCGCCCAGCGTTGCATGCTGCGCGGCGCCCACCGCGCAGGCCAGCCAGTTGAGCAAGGTGCGGTGGGCTTCATGGTCCACCGCGTCAGGCCAGCCGCGCGACGGGTGGCTGGCCACGAAGCGGGCCAGCGCCTGGGTGATGGGCGGGGCGTTGCTGTCGGCTTGAACCTGGGTGTTGCGCGCCATGTCGGGGTGTGAATGTCCTGTGCAAGAAGAAGTTTTGCTCGATCAACTGTCGAGGTTGATCTGGCGTTCGCGCGCCACGCGCGTCCAGCGCGCAATGTCTTCGCGCATGAAACGGCCGAAGGCATCGGGCGACATCGGCGTGGGCTCCAGCGCTTCGGCGGCCAGGCGCTCGCGCAAATCGGGCGCGCGCAGCACCTGGGCCAGGCTGTCGTTAAGGGTCTTCAGCACGGGCGCGGGCAGGCCCGCCGGGCCGACCACGCCGTACCACTGCTGGGCATCAAAACCCTTGAAGCCGGCCTCGATGAGCGTGGGCACATTGGGCAGCAGCGGGTGGCGCGCCGTGCCGGTGACGGCCAGCGCGCGCACGCGGCCCGAGCGGATGTGCGGCAGCGCGGCGGCCAGGCCCGGGAACATGGCTTGCGTCTGGCCACCCAGCAGGTCTGTGAACGCCGGCGCGATGCCGCGGTAGGGCAGGTGCACGGCGAAGGTGTTGGTGGCCAGCTTGAACAGCTCCATGGTCAGGTGCGTGAGCGACCCCTGGCCGGCCGAGCCGTAGCTCAGGCCACCGGGTTGGCGGCGCAGCAGCTCGATGAACGCTTTCAGGTCTTGCGCCGCCACGCCGGCATGCACCACCAGCACATTGGGCGTGGTGCCGATCATGCCCACCGGAGTGAAGTCTTTGACGGCGTCATACGGCAGGTTGCTGCGCGTGGCCGGGATGGTGCCGTGCGTGGCGACGTAGCCTTGCATCAGGGTGTAGCCGTCGGGTGCGGCGCGCGCCGTGGCTTGCGCGGCGATGGCGCCGCCGCCGCCGCCGATGTTGTCCACCACGATGGTCTGGCCCAGCACTTTGGCCCAGCGTTCGGTGACGGTGCGGCCCACCAGGTCGCTGCCGCCGCCCGCGGCCACGGGCACGATGTAGCGCAGTGTGCGCGAGGGGAAGGCGGCCTGCGCCTGGGCGCGGGGCCAGGCAGCGCCGAGCAAGACGGGCGCGCATTGCAGGAGGTGTCGGCGTTTCATGGCGGCGCGGTGAAGGCGTTTGCAGGCGGGGGGCGAGCATAAGGCCGCGGGGCAGCCTGCTGAGGCCGGCTCGTGACTCTCAGATGATGTTGTGTTCAAACGCCGGTTGCCCGCCCGCCAGGCGTTGCGGCGACAAGGGCTCCAGCGCCGGCGCCGTGCTGGCACCCCCGGCCACCAGCGCGGCCAGCGCGCTGCCCACGGCCGGGGCCTGCTGCATGCCGTGGCCCGAGAAGCCGCAGGCCGTGTAGGCGTTGGCCCAGCCGGGCAGGGCGCCGGCCAGGCCGTTGTGGTCGAAGTCATTCATCTCGTAATAGCCGGCCCAGGCCGAGCGCACGCGCAGCGCTTCAAAGGCGGGCACGCGGTGGGCCAGGGCAGGCCAAATCACGTCATCGAACAGGCCGTGGTCGATGTCTTCCAGCGCCGGCTCGATCGGGTCGCCATGGCGGGGCGGCGCGCCGGTGATGAAGCCGCGGCCTTCGGGGCGGAACCACACGCCTGAGGTGTCAACCACCAGGGGGCAGTGCGGCAAGGTTGCGGGCGAATCCAGCACGAACACGTCGCGCTTGCGCGCGCTCACCGGCAAGGCCACGCCAAGCTGGTCGGCTAGCGCGGCCGTCCAGGCGCCGCCGCACAGCACCACGGCGTCGGCCGCGACGCCTTCGCCGCCGCGCGTGCGCACGGCGCTGACGCGCTGGCCAAGGTGGTCGAAGCCGATGGCCTCGCATTGAATGAAGCGCGCGCCGCAGGCCCGTGCCTTGCGGTGGAAGGCCTGCCACAACGCCGGGCCGTCGAACCAGCCTTCGCCTGCCAAGCCCAGGCTGGCCAGGGCCAGGCCCGCGGTGTTGAGCCAGGCAAAGCGCTGTTGCAGCGCAGCCGGGTCGAGCAGCGCCACCTGCACGCCGGCCGCGCTTTGCACCACGTGGTGGGCTTGCAAGGTGGCCGCGCCCGCCGCGCTGGCCAGGAACAGGTAGCCCGGCAACACCAGGCCCAGCGCGGGAACATGGCCGGGCACGGCCAGCTCAGGCTGCACGCGCTGCATGAAGGCCAGGCTCCACTGCGACAGCGCGATGTTGATCGGCAGCGAAAACTGCTGGCGAATCGAACTGGCCGACAGCGCGCTGGACGCGCGCGCGCCGCCGGGCTCGCGTTCGATCACGGTGACCTGGACGCCGTGGTCGCGCGCCAGGAAGCAGGCCGTGGCGCAGCCCATCACGCCGGCACCGATGATGACGACGTGCTGCACCGCCATCTTCAAGCTCTCAGGTGAACGCCAGCAGGGTGCGGGTGAGGGCCCACAACGCGAACAGGCTGACCAGGCTGGCCAGCAGCATGCGGCCCCAGATGTCACCCAGCCGCAGGGCCGGCAGGTCGGGGCGTTGCTGGCGCGCAATCTGGTACATGGCCACCACCAGTGCAATGTGCACGTACAGGATGACCACATAGCTGCGGCTGAGGAAGAACGCCGCGACCAGCCCGCCGACGTAGCCGGCCCACAGCGCCCGCGACGCGCGGTGCGTCTCGGCCCAGGCCAGGCCGGCGCTCGACAGGTCTTGCGGGTCGGGTTTGAGCAGGCCGATGCGCCGCAGCATCATCCAGGTGAGCACCAGGTTGGCGAACCAGAAGAAGTAGCCAAAGAGGCCCAGCTCCGCGGCGGCCAGGATGTAGCTGTTGTGCGCGGTGAGGTTGTGGTGTTCCGTGAACAACCCCTTGCCGACACCGAAGACGGGGCGCGACTGGATCATGAGCATGCCCTCGTACCAGGCCTCGATGCGCCCCTCGGCCGACTCTTCATCGGCCGACATCTCGGCCATGCGGCTGGGCGCCAGCAGCAGCAGCGGCACCAGCAACAACGGCACCACGAACAGGCTGCGCCACACGCCATAGCGCCACAGCCCGTACATGAACAACATCACGCCCAGGGCGAGCGTGGCGCCGCGTGAATTGCACAGGTAGACGTTGAACACGGCTGCCGCAGCCACGGCGCGGTAGGCCCAGCGTTTGAAGAAGCCGGCGCCGCCGGCCAGGAACAACACCAGCGGCACCAGCATCAACAGGGCCATGGACAGGTCGTTGGGATCGTTCAAAAAGCCCAGGTAGGCAATGCGCCGTTCGATCATCTTCACCCCGGTCCACACCTCGCCGTCGCTCCACAGCAGCACGCCGTGGGCCGAGATGACGGCCACGGCCAGCGCCAGCACGAACAGCACCTGGCGCAAGCGCGCCATCGAATCGACCGTGGTGGCGATGATGAAAAAAAGCAGCACGATCGGCGTCATGTCTTTGAACGACAGCCAGGCGCCACCCAGCCAGCCGGCGCGCACGAGCGACAGCAGACAGGCCAGCAGAATCATCGGCATGCACACGAACTGCGGGGCTTCGAAGTTCTTCGGTTGGCGCGCCAGCCAGAGCACGAACATGAGGGCGAACAACACCGTCAACACCGGCATGGTGGCCGTCTCGGCGCTGAACTCGTGTGGGCGTGCGTACAGCACCGCCAGGTAGCCCAGCAGGTACGGCATCACGTTGAGCGGGTTCAGGCTCATCAGGCAAGCCTCGTGCTTCGCGCCGCGGTATTCACCTTGCGCTCCCGCAGCACGCGCGCGCGGGCGCTCTCAAGCAAATGTG
>JAYUHT010000261.1:0-5142 GCA_043766725.1 Burkholderiales bacterium
CGTTAACGACTGCATTGATCAACGCCTAGCCAATTTTGGAGCTCCTGTGGAGTGAACTGGACTCGGCTAAATCGTTCTGCCGCCCAGACTCCTAGCAGCTACTAAATATATAGTGACCCACATGCACAAAACCGTCGCACACCACCAGCGCGCGGCGCAGGCGCAATGCAGTGGCCCACCCAATAAGAGCCCCGGGCTCGAAGCGCGGAGTTTTTGGGGATCAGAAACGTCGATGTCTGAGCCGAAGGCGAGTTTCGACGTTTCCCCCAAAAGCGAGCACTGCAGATGCTCCCCGCGAAGCGGGCCGGGGCTCGGGTGGACTACTGCATTGCGCCTGCGACGCGTGCGCCCTTCGCAAAACAGCGTGCCTTCAAACCCGCACCCAACCATAAACCCAGTAACCATTTGACGAAACCACATTTTGCATACAAAATGCACAAATGACAGCAGAAATCATCTCCATCCCCCGCGCGAGCTTGCATGAACAAGTAGCCTACCGCCTACGCGAACTCTTGGTAGAAGGCCACATCGCCCCTGGCGCCAAGCTCAACGAGCGCGCACTGGCCGAACGCCTCAGCGTCTCCCGCACCCCCTTAAGAGAAGCCATCAAGATGCTGGCCGCCGAAGGCTTGGTTGAGCTGCTGCCCAACCGCGGTGCCGTAGCCGTCAGCCTGAGCGAGCAAGACGTGCTGGATACCTTTGAGGTGATGGCCGGGCTGGAGGGCATGTCGGGCGAGCTGGCCGCCCAGCGCATTACCGAGGCCGAGCTGGCCGAGATCAAAGCGCTGCACTACGAGATGCTGGCAGCACACACCCGGCGTGATTTGTCGCAGTACTACCGGCTCAATTCACTGATCCACAAAGCCATCAACGCCGCCGCCAAAAACCGCGTGCTGCAAACCACTTACACCCAGGTCAACGCCCGGTTGCAGGCGCTGCGCTTTCGATCTAACCAAGACGAGGCCAAGTGGAAAAGCGCCGTGAAAGAACATGAACAAATGATTGACGCACTCACCCAACGCGACGGCAACGCCCTGCGCAAGGTGCTGGTGCAGCACCTGCAGCATAAGCGCGACGTGGTGGTAGACCAGCTGCGCACCGCCTCCAACACCCCGCCCCTGAAAGCATCCGCATGAACGCCCCCCTCCCCCTGAAAGTTACCCGCGACGTGGCCGCGCAAGCGAGCGAGGCGGTAGCCCGCGCCTCCAACGACGTGGCCGGTCTGCTGGCTAAATGCCTGGCCAAAGAGACGCAAGGCGAAGTGCTGTTCAACGCCGCCGACCGCGGCCGCTACGCCACCGACGCGTCCATTTACCAAGTGATGCCGGTCGGCGTGTTTGTACCCACCACCCAGCAAGACGTAGAGCTGGCCTTGGCCATTTGCCGCGACATGCAGGTGCCCATCGTGCCGCGTGGCGGCGGCACCAGCCAGTGCGGGCAAACCGTCGGCGCGGGTTTGGTGATTGACCACGCCAAGCACCTGCGCAAAGTGCTCCGCATCAACACCGAGCAACTCGAAGTCACCGTTGAACCCGGCATCGTGCTGGACCACCTGAACGCGCACCTGAAAAACTACCGCCTGTGGTACCCGGTAGACGTGTCCACCAGCGCACAAGCCACACTGGGCGGCATGGCGGGCAACAACTCCTGCGGCAGCCGCTCCATCGCCTACGGCAATATGGTCCACAACGTGGTCGGCGCGCAGGCCTGGCTGGCGAATGGCGAACTGCTGAACTTCGGCCCCGTTGACACGCTGACCGGACGTGCTGCGCAAGTCGCCGGCTTCGTGCGCGGGCTGGCCGAGCAACACCGCGCCGAGATCGAAACGCGCTGGCCCAAAGTGCTGCGCCGCGTCGCCGGCTACAACCTGGACATCTTCCACCCGCAAAGCGAACGGCCCTACACGGCGGACGGCAGCGTCAACCTGGCCCATTTGCTGGTGGGCAGCGAAGGCACGCTGGCGCTGACGAAGACGCTGACCCTCCAGTTGACCGAACTGCCGCGCGCCAAGGTGCTGGGCGTGGTCAATTTCGAGAGCTTCCACCGCGCGATGGACGCCGCCCAGCACATCGTCAAGCTGGGCCCGACGGCGGTGGAACTGGTCGACCGCACGATGATCGAACTGAGCCTGGCCAACCCGGCTTTCAGGCCGACGATCCAGACCGCGTTGATCGGCAAACCGGCGGCCATCCTGCTGGTGGAATTTGCCGGTGCCGACCGCAGTGTGCTGCTCGGCAAGTTGCGCGATTTGGTGGCGCTGATGGGCGACCTGGGCCTGCCCGGCATCGTCGTTGAAATGCCCGACGAAGCGCCCCAGAAGAACCTGTGGGAAGTGCGCAAGGCCGGCCTGAACATCATGATGAGCCTGAAGGGCGACGGCAAGCCGGTGAGCTTCATCGAAGACTGCGCCGTGCCGCTCGTCCACCTGGCCGAATACACCGATGCGCTGACCGAAGTCTTCGCCCGCCACGGCACGCGCGGCACCTGGTACGCCCACGCCAGCGTGGGCACGCTGCACGTGCGGCCCATCCTGGACATGCGGCGGGACGGCGCCGCCAAGATGCGCGACATCGCCGAAGAAGCCGCCGTTCTCGTCCGGAAATTCAAGGGCGCCTACAGCGGCGAACACGGTGACGGCCTGTGTCGGGGCGAATGGATCCAGTGGCAGTTCGGCCCGAAGCTGAACGAGGCGCTGCGCGCCATCAAGACCGAGCTGGACCCGGCCCATTTGCTCAACCCCGGCAAGATCATCGACCCGCCGAAGATGGACGACGGCGCGCTGTTCCGCTTCCCGCCGGCCAGCGCGCCGCAGCCCTACAAGCGCATCGCCATCCAGCCGGTGCTGGACTGGTCGGCCTGGAACGTCACGGCTGACCCGGTCACCGAGCAGATCACCGCGCCGGGCACCGGCGGCGACACCACCGGCGGCCTGGCGATGGCCGTGGAGATGTGCAACAACAACGGCCACTGTCGCAAGTTCGACGCCGGCACGATGTGCCCCAGCTACCGCGCCACCCGCGACGAGCAGCACGTGACACGCGGCCGCGCCAACACGCTGCGCCTGGCGCTGTCCGGCCAGCTCGGCCCAGACGCGTTCACCAGCGATGCGATGGCCCAGAGCATGGCCCTGTGCGTCGGCTGCAAAGGCTGCAAGCGCGAGTGCCCGACGGGTGTGGACATGGCGCGCATGAAGATCGAATTCAACGCCGCTTTCAACGCGCGCCATGGGCGGAGTTTGAAAGACCGCTTGGTCGGCCAATTGCCCGATCTAGTGCACAGCGCGGCGCCCTTCGCCGGCCTGATGAACCGCGCCGGTCGCGTCGGCTGGATGCGCAGGTTAGGTGAGCGCTGGTTAGGCATCGCCGCCAGCCGCAGCCTGCCGCAATGGCGGGCCGATACCTTCTGGCGCCGCAAACCATCGGCGCACCAGCCTGACCAACCCGACGCACTGGCCCCGTTCATCAACCGCGACCAAGCCTTGGCCGCCGCGCGCGCCGGCGCCAAGGTGGCGGTGCTGTTCGTCGACACCTTCAACGGCGGCTTCGAAACCGAGAACGCCGTGGCCGCCGCCCGCGTGCTGCAGGCCGCGGGTTATGCGCTGCACACGTTGGAAAAAGCCGGCGGCCACCACTGCTGCGGCCGCACCCACCTGGCCAGCGGGCAGGTGGCCGAGGCCAAGGCGCGCTTGTCCGCGTTGATCGACGCACTGCATCCGCTGGCACAGGCCGGCATCCATGTGGTCGGCCTGGAGCCTTCGTGCCTGCTCACTTTGCGTGATGAGGCGCTGGTGATGGGCTTGGGGCCCGCGGCCGAGGTGGTGGCCGGGCGTGCCGTTCTGTTCGAAGAATTCATCGCCGCTGAGGCCGCCGCCGGCCGCTTCACGCTCACGTTCAAGCCGATGAGCCAGCCGCTGTTGGTGCACGGCCACTGCCACCAAAAGGCCTTCGACGCGGTCAGCCCGGTGATGGCGGTGCTGCGCTTGATTCCTGGCGCAAAACCCGAGTTGATTGAGAGCTCGTGCTGCGGCATGGCCGGCAGCTTTGGCTATGAAGCCCAGCACCAAACGGTGTCAATGCAGATGGCCGAGGCCAGCCTGCTGCCGGCCATCCGCAAGCAACCCGATGCCATCGTGGTGGCCGATGGCACGAGCTGCCGGCACCAAATTGCCGATGGCGCGCAACGCCAGGCTGTGCATGTGGCGCGGCTGTTGGCGGATCAGCTTTGAGGGCGAAGTCGCCTACCGCTTCACAAATGCCACTCGCGAACCCCTGGATCGAGCCGACGGCGAAAGAGATCAAACCAGGCGCCGACCGCTGGCGCCTCGACGGATTGACCCTGGCGCCAATCGACACCATAATGGTTTCACTTTGGAGTAATCCCCAGCATGCCCACGACCCTGACCCTGAAGGGCATTCCTGATGCCGTCTACGAGCGGCTGAAGGCGACCGCCGCCCTGAACCGGCGCAGCATGAACAGTGAAGCCCTCGTCTGCCTTGAAGCCGTTCTGCTGCCGCCACCGGCAGCGCCCAGCGAGCGTTTGGCGCGTGCACGCGAGCTGCGCGCGGCCCTTCAGCCCGGCAAGTTTTTGGCCCGTGACATCGATGCGCTGAAGCGGGCCGGGCGCGCATGATCGTTGTGGATTCCAACGTGCTGGCCTACCTGTACTTGCCGGGCGAGTACACGCACCACGCCGAAGCGCTGCTGCAGGCGGATCCCGAGTGGGCTGCGCCCGTGCTGTGGCGCAGCGAGTTTCGCAACATCCTCGCGGGCTACCTGCGGCGCCAGAGTTTGAGTTTTGAGCAGGCTGTCGCGATGCAAGCCGAAGCCGAGTGCCTGCTGGCCGGCGGCGAATACGAGTTGGATTCAAGACGTGTTCTTGAATTGGTGCGCGACAGCGATTGCTCGGCATACGACTGCGAGTTCATCGCATTGGCAGACAAGCTCGGTACGCAGCTCGTGACGATGGACAAAAAGCTACTCAAGGCCTTCCCAGGTCGAGCAGTGGCATTGAACAAGCAAAGGCCCCTATGACCACCTCCACCCCGCAAGACACCCAGCAAGAAAAATGGCAGCCCTATCGCAAACCGCAACCGCGCGAAATGGTGCCCGATCTGGTGGTGCCGCACGCCATCCCCACCGACG
>JAYUHT010000262.1:0-5142 GCA_043766725.1 Burkholderiales bacterium
GTGGGGCCGGTGACGATTCCCTACACCTGCGGCGGCGCTTGCGACTACAGCGCCTGGGGCACGGCTGCCGAAGCCGCGGCGCGCGCCGCCGGCGTCGACCCTTCGTTGTATTCACGCGTGAGCTACGTGCTGCCAGGCGGCACCACCTGCGGCTGGTCGGGTCTGGCCTACATGCCAGGGCGGCAATCGTGGATCGCGGCGTGCAGCGCCACCGGTATCTATTCGCATGAGCTGGGGCACAACCTGTCGCTGCACCACGCCGCCACGCCCACTTCGGAATACGGCGACGCCTCCGACCCGATGGGCGGCGCGGCCGTGGTCAACCACAACGGCGCCAACGTGGCGATGGCCGGCTGGCTGCCTGCCGGCGGCGTGCTGGACGTGACGGCAGGCGGCTCGTACGCGCTGACCGCCCTGGAATACGCCGGCGCCAGCACACCGCAAGTGCTGCGCATCAACAAGCCTGATACCGCTGAGAAGTACTACATCAGCTTGCGCCAGGCGGTGGGGCAGGACGCCACCACGCTGCCGGCCAACTTCGTGAACACGCTGAGCGTGCACCGCGCCACGGGCATCCTGCCGGCCAAGACCTTTCTGCTGCAAAACGTGGCGGTGGGACAAAGCTTCACCGACGCCACGAACGGCATCACGGTCAGCCTGCAAGGCATTTCCGGCAGCCTGGCCACGGTGGGTGTGACCGTCGGCGGCAGCAGCGGCGGTGCCTGCGCGCCCGTCACACCAGTGGTGGCCCTGACACCGACTTCCAAGAACGCTTCGGCGGGCAGCAGCGTGGCCTACACGATGAGCGTGACGAATCAAAACTCCACCGGCTGCGGCACCTCCACGTTCAACCTGAGCCATGCCATGCCCGGCGGCTTCAGCGCGGCCCTGTCGGCCAGCAGCCTGGCCATTGCGCCCGGTGCCTCGGCCAGCACCACCTTGCAGGTCTACACGCCTGGCGCGGTGGCCGATGGCAGCTACAACTTCGATGTCGCCGCGGCGGACACCGGGGTGGGCGGCGCCAACAGCATGGCCCACGGCGCGGTGTTGATCTACAGCGACCAGACACCGCCCACGCTGGCCATCACCAGCCCAGGCAACGGCGCGGCGGTGGGCGGGCGCATGCTGGGCATCAGCGCCACGGCCAGCGACGCCTCGGGCGTCCAGGCGGTGGAGTTCTATGTCGACGGCGTGCTGCTGGCGCGCGACACCTCGGCGCCCTACAGCGCGAACTGGAACCTGCGCAAGGTGCCCTCGGGCCCGCACAACATCAAGGTGCGTGCAATAGACAATGCGGGCAATGCAACCGAGTCCACCATCACCATCACCAAGTAACCGGCTCTCGACGCAGCGCGGCGGCCAGGCTCTGGCCGCCGCGCTGCTGTTGGGTTGGTGCATTGCGCTCAGCGCTGCCGGGGTGGTGCTGCCGGTGGCCTGGAACGAACAAGGCCGGTTCGAGCACGCCGTGTCGATGCCTCCCGGCCACCACGCCGAAGCCTGCGTGGTGCTGAATGCCGGCATGACCGTGGCCTGGCAGTTCAGCGGCTCGGCGGCGCTGGCGTTCAACATCCACCACCATGTGGGCAAGGACGTGATCTACGCCAACCGCCTGGCCGCCGCCGTGGTGGCCAGCGGCAGCTTCGTGCCCAAGAGTGCACAGGAATACTGCTGGATGTGGACCAACCCGAGCCGCGAGGCGGTGACGCTTAACCTGAGGCTGAACAGGAAGGCAGACTGAGCCAGTGGCCCCTGGCTGGCTCTATGCCTGGAAGAGGTTGATCTGGTCGAGCGCTGTGGGCGCGGGCGCCTGCCCGAGCGCCTGCGCCAACCAACTGGGCACAGCCTCCAGTTGCATCGGGTCGCGCGGCAGCGCACGGTGCTTCAGCACCGCCTGCGCCAGCAGCATGCGTGGCGCCGAGCCGATCTGCCCGGCTTCCCAAGCCAGGCCACAAGCCGTGGTGACGTGATACAGCGCGCTGGCCAATTGCCGCGCGTCGACGTCGCTGGCGCCGGGTGTGGCAGCGAGCTGTGCGGCCAGGCCGGCGCAACGCTGCAGCGCGGCCTCGAACACATCGCGCACCGCGGCGGCCAGGGCTGAGCCGGCGAGCAGGCCTCGCACATGGGCGTGCCAGGCGGGCAGTGCGGCGTCGCGGCGCAGTGCGCGCAACACATCAAGTGCCACGATGTTGCTGGTGCCTTCCCAAATCGAGCCCAGGTGGGCATCGCGCAGCAAGCGCGGGTCGGCCCATTCCTCGATGTAGCCGCAGCCGCCGCGCACTTCCATCGCGTCGCCGGTGACCTTGCGCGCATCGCGGCAGGCGCGGAACTTGAGCAGCGGCGTGAGCAAACGGGTGAGTAGATAGGCGCTTGCGGCGTCTTCACCGCCGGCGTCGCTGCGGCGCAAGGCTTCGGCGGCCTGGAACACCATGCAGCGCGCCTGCTCGGTGCGCAGCATGATCTTGAGCAACTGGCGTTGCATCAGCGGCATGCTGATCAGCCGCTGGCCGAAGGCCTGGCGTTCGCGCGCCACGAACAAGGCTTCGGTGCAAGCCCGGCGCATCAACCCGGCCGCGCGCATGCCATTGGACAAGCGCGAGTGGTTGACCATGTCGGCCATCTGCTGGAAGCCCCGGCCCGGCTCGCCCACCAGGTAAGCCAGCGCGCCTTCAAGGCGGATTTCGCCGCTGGCCATGGAGCGGCTGCCGAGCTTGTCTTTCAAGCGCAAGATGCGATAGCGGTTTGCCGTGCCATCTTCGAGCACGCGCGGCAACAGGAACAGCGACACGCCGCCCAGGCCCGCCGCGGCGCCATCGATGCGCGCCAGCACCGTGGCCAGCGCAGCGTCGGGGTTGGAGCAGAACCACTTGTCGCCGTGCAAGCTGTATTCGCCAGGCGCTGCGGCCTCGGCGCGTGTGGTGGTGGCGCCCACATCGGAGCCGCCGGCCTGCTCGGTCATGAACATCGCGCCCTGCGCCAGGGCGCCGAGGTCTTGCGTGGTTAACGCATCAAAATACGTTTTCACCAACTCCGGCGCGCCGTACTTGCGCAGCGTGCGGGTGAGCGAATCGGTCATTGACAGCGGGCAGCACAGCCCGAACTCGGCCTGCACGAAGAGGTAACTCAGCGCGTACTTGGCCGCCGGCGGCATCGGCGCCGGCCAGCCCAGCACACCGCCGCGGTGCGACAGCGCGGCCAGGCCGAACTCGCCGAACGCCAGGCGTTCCATGTCGACGTAAGCCGGGTGTTTGACGATGCGTTGAACATCCAAGCCCGCGCGGCTGCGGTGTTCCAGCGTGGGCGGGTGCTGGTCGGCGCTGCGGGCCAGTTCATCGAGAACGCCACCGGCCAGGGCGCCCAGGCGCAGCAAGTGCGGCTGCAAATGTGCGTGCAGGTCAGCGGGCAGGTACAGGCGCAGCAGGGCGGCGAATTCCGCGTCGTCGGTGTAGAGGTTGCTGCCGTGGCGATCCGGTACCGGATGAGTCATGGCGGCCCCTCGCCCGCCGGGTACGTCGGTCCATCCCCCAAGGGGAAGCGGCCCGGCGCTCGGCCCGCGCCGCTTCGACCAATGGTCAGGGGTCTCATGCCGCCGCCTCCAGCCCGCTTTCGAAATGCGCGCGCATCAGTTGCGTGGCCGCTTTGGCGTTGCCCGCTTCCAGCGCCGCCATCAAGGCCCGGTGTTCGGCCAGTGACTCCGCCAGCCGGCCTTGCTTGAACAAAGAATGGTGTCGGTTGAGCTTCATCATCTTGCGCAGATCAGCCACCACTTGCGTGCGCCAGCGGTTGCCGGCCATGCGCAGCAGGGCGAAGTGAAATTCCTCGTTGACGGCGAAGAAGGCTTCGCGCTGGCGGGCGCGCCTTTCCAGCTTGTCGTGCAACGCGCGCAGTTCAGTGCGCTGCGCCGGCGTGGCCGTGCGGGCCACCACGCCCGCCGCGTCGCTTTCCAACAAGGCCAACAGGTGATAGACCTGGGCCACGTCGTCGGCCGACATTTCGGTGACGTACGCGCCGCGCCGCACCTTCATGGTCACCAGGCCTTCGGCGGCCAGCACTTTCAGCGCCTCGCGCAGCGGCGTGCGGCTGATGCCGAACTCGGCACACAGCGCCAGCTCGTCGATCCAGGCGCCGGGCTCCAGCGTGCGGTTGAAGATGAGCTGGCGCACCCGTTCGGCCACCTCCTGATACAGGGCGCGTGGGGCCAGGGGGTTGGCGGCGGCGGCGGGTTTTGCAGGGGCCAAGGTGGCTCGCGGTGGATGTGCAGAACAAGAAGCAGAACAAGAATGAATTGGTTTTGAATTTATAATTATGCATAATCTTGGCGCGTGAACAAGCCTTCACCACCGACTTCACCACACCTCCCATACCGGCCATGAGCACAGACCCAGAATTCACCGCCGCCACGGTGGCGCAATGGCACAAGGCGGCTGCCAAGTCGGCCCCTGGTGGCGACGTGGCGGCGCTGAACTGGCGCACGCCCGAAGGCCTGAACATCAAGCCGCTGTACACCGCGGCTGATGTGGCCGGCCTGCCGCACACCGACACCTTGCCCGGCTTCGAGCCCTATGTGCGCGGCCCGCAAGCCACCATGTATGCGGTGCGGCCGTGGACGATCCGCCAGTACGCCGGCTTTTCCACCGCCGAAGACAGCAACGCCTTCTATCGCCAGGCCCTGGCCGCCGGCGGCCAGGGCGTGAGCGTGGCCTTCGACCTGGCCACCCATCGTGGCTATGACTCAGATCATCCACGCGTCACCGGCGATGTCGGCAAGGCCGGCGTGGCGATTGACAGCGTGGAGGACATGAAGATTCTGTTCAACGGCATCGCGCTTGATCGGGTGAGCGTGAGCATGACCATGAACGGTGCCGTGCTGCCCGTGCTCGCCGGCTACGTGGTGGCGGCGGAAGAACAAGGCGTGGCGCAGGGCCAATTGAGCGGAACGATCCAGAACGACATCCTCAAGGAGTTCATGGTTCGCAACACCTACATCTACCCGCCCGCGCCGAGCATGCGCATCGTGGCCGACATCATCGAGTACACGGCGCGCAACATGCCGAAGTTCAACTCGATCAGCATCAGCGGCTACCACATGCAAGAGGCCGGTGCGACGCAGGCGCTGGAGCTCGCCTTCACGCTCGCCGATGGCCG
>JAYUHT010000263.1:0-13539 GCA_043766725.1 Burkholderiales bacterium
TGAAAGGCATACACGTGCACTTCATCAGCCTTGCTGCACGCCTTACTCAGTGGCTTGTCTTCGGGTTGGCCCACTTCGATCCACAGCCGCTTGCGGCCGGTGTAGTCGGTGAGCGAGACATCCGGGTCGTCGGGGTCGCTCAGCCCGGCACCAAAGGCCAACGTGCCATCACCACCGCAAGTGCTTTGCAAAGTGTGCGCATTCAAGGCCAGCGCGGCCAGGCGCACCATCATGCGTTCATCGGTCTCGCTGGGGTGGCGGGCCAGGGTGAGGGCATGGTAGGCGTAGTAGCCGTGGTCGATGTCGGCCACCTGCACGTTGGCCTTGAAGATGGTGGATTTGATGGCCACGTGAGGGCGGCCTGGCGGCCAAAGCGCCGTTGTTGAACTTCGGGCGAAGGCGCGACTATAGGAGAGTGCCCGAGCGACGCGGCGCCTGGCCCGGACGCACGGGTTCGCGCATGCCCATCGGCTGCGATACCGGCCAAGGGTTCTGGCCCGGCGGCAAGGTGGCGAAGTCAGATGTTGGCGGCCCGCTTGGCGGCCACGCCATCACTGGCGCATCGGCCCAATCGGTGAGCTTGATGGCTTGGCTCACGCTGACGAAATCGAACTCGCTCAACAGGTGCAGGAATTTTTCCCAAGGCCTGTGCAGGCCCACCTGGCCCATGAACTGCTGCGGCCAGCTCTGCGGCGCGGCGGCAGGCAGCGGCGTATCGAGTTGCGGCGGGCGGAAATACGCCATCACATACGGGCTGGTGCGCAGGTGCCGCCGCATCAATGCATACGGCGCCAGGCCGAAGGTGTTGCCCCCGCTGGGCGCCGCACTCCACGACAGCAGCTTGGGCGCGCTGGCCGGGAACTCCATGATCCGCGTCGAGCCCAGAACCACTTGATACGGCGTGGCAACGATGGGCAGCCCGGGCGACGGCTGGCTCAGCGCGGTGTGCACAGAGCAATCGGCACCGATGCCTTGTTCGGCCAGCACGTCATAGAACCAGGGCAGGTGGTGGCGCCGCAGGAAACCGGGTGAACGGTACAGGTACACCGCCTGACCGGTGGCGTTGGCGATGCTGGCGCAGGAGCGGTGCAAATCGGCGGCAAAGGCCTTGCGACCCAACTCGTGTGTGGGCCGGCGCAGGTGCGAATGGCTGCCCACGTCGTGGCCGTTGGCCACGATGCGCCGCAGCACCTGCGGGAACTGCGCCGCCACCCAACCCAGGCAGAAGAACGTGGCGTGCACACCGCGGGTGCTCAGCGCTTGCAGGATGCGGTCGATGTTGGACTCGATGCGCGGGGCCTTTCGACGCTCCAACTCGTGCCCGCGCGAGGGTGCGCGTTGCAGCAGGTGAAAGCCATCTTCCACGTCAAAGCTGAGTACGTGCATGGCAGTTCATCCTTCTGGCACTTGTTTTATTGGCTCGCGTGCGAGGGGTGGGCGCAGCAGCATCAAACCTGATGCTCAATGCGCCTGCACCTGTCGTCAACTCGGGCTTGCACCGGCAGTGCAGTAACAATTTATGAATGCCTGGCCGGGGCGGCTAACAGGCTGTGGGGCGGGCCTGCATTGGGCAGCAAAGACGCGGTACAAAGGCGGCCCGACTTGTTGACCAGGAGCACACATGACCCACCCCACTTCACGCCAAACCGCTGACGACTTCGACCCCGAAGTGCTGCGCCTGTTTGACCAGTACGTGCACGGCCAGCTTGACCGCCGCGGCTTCCTCGACCGCGCCGCTCGCTTCGCCACGGCCAGCGGCGCCACCGCAGCCGGCTTGCTGGCGGCGCTGAGCCCTGACTTCGCTTTGGGCCAGCGCGTGGCGCCCAACGATGCGCGCATCAAGACCGAATTCATCGAGTTCCCCTCACCCGCCGGTTATGGCAAGGTGCGCGCCTACCTGGCCCGCCCGATGCAGGCCGCCGGGCCACTGCCGGTGGTGCTGGTGGCGCATGAGAACCGCGGCCTGAACCCGCACATTGAAGACATCGCACGGCGCTTGGCGCTGGACAACTTCATTGCGCTGGCGCCAGATGCCCTGGCCCCTCTAGGCGGCTACCCGGGTGATGAAGACAAAGCGCGCGATCTCTTCGGCAAGCTCGACCAGGCCAAGACGCGCGAAGACTTCGTGGCCGCCGCGGCCTATGCACGCGCCCTGAACGGCGGCAACGGCCGCCTCGGTGCGGTGGGCTTTTGCTATGGCGGGGGCGTGGTCAATATGCTGGCCACGCGCATGCCCGAGCTGGCCGGCGGTGTGCCGTTTTATGGCAATGCCGCGCCGCTTGACCAGGTGGCCAAGATCAAGTGCGAGTTGCTGCATGTGTTTGCCGACAACGACGAGCGCATCAACGCCGCCTGGCCGGCCTACGACGCCGCACTGAAGGCCGCCGGCGTGCGCAGCGAAGCGCTGAAATACCCGGGCACCCAGCACGGTTTCAACAACGACACGACGCCGCGCTTCAACGAGGCGGCGGCCGCCCAGGCCTGGGCGCGCACGCTGGCCTTCTTTAACCGCACGCTGCGCGACTGACGCCACGGCGCACGCGCCGCTCGCTGTACCGCCTCTCGCACTGCCGGCGCCATGAAGCCTGGGCCGGCAGGCCACCGGCGTGCGCGTTGTTACAAATTTTGACGGCATGGCTGAATGAATTAAGTTAGTGTGCATTTTGCACATATACAGTCAATTCCCAAGACTGACCCGCAGCAACCAGGAGCCGCCATGCCCACGTACACCCTCAATGTCAACAGCAAGCCCTATACCGTCACCGTCAGTGCCGCAGACATGCCGCTGCTGTGGGTGCTGCGCGATGTGATCGGCCTGACCGGCACCAAGTACGGCTGCGGCATCGAGGCCTGTGGTGCCTGCATGGTGTGGATCAACGGCGAGGCGAAGACGTCGTGCAAGTTCGACATCTCATCGGCCCCCGGCAAGGCCATCACCACCATTGAAGGCTTGAGCGCCGACTCGAATGGTGCCAAGGCGCAGCAGGCCTGGATCAAGAACCAGGTGCCGCAATGCGGCTTCTGCCAATCGGGCACGTTGATGTGTGTGGCCGGCGCCATGAAAGCCGGCCACCACGGCAAGGAGATCGCCAGCGAGGTGCAAAACCTCTGCGTGTGCGGCACCTACCAGCGCATGAACCAAGCCATCGCCACCTTGTGAACAGGAGCAAAAACATGTCTGACACCCACTTGCTCGACCGCCGCCAATTCCTGGGCGCCAGCACCAGCCTGGCCACCGGCTTGACCCTGGGCTTCGTGCTGCCCGGGCGTGACGCAAAGGCCGCCACTGCGACGGCTGTAAACACCTGGTTGACCATCGGCAGCGACGACAGCATCACCCTGACTATTGGCAGCTCCGACATGGGCCAGGGCTCGTTCGCGGGCCTGGGCCAGGTGTTGAGCGAAGACCTGATGGTCGACCCGCTGCGCGTGAAGCTCGCGCAAGGCGCACCCACCCTGGCCAGCCCGGCGCCGATCGGCACCGCCATCAACACCGTGGGCTCGGGCATCGTGCGCAACAACTACTGGCGGCTGCGCGACGCCAGCGCGGCGGCGCGTGAAATGCTCGTGGGCGCGGCCATGGCCAGCATTGGCGACCTGACACGCGCCAACTACACGGTGGCCGACGGCGTCGTCCGCCATGCCGGCGGCGTCACGCGCAGCTATGGCCAGGTGGCCGCCGCGGCGGCGCTGCTGCCCGTGCCCGTGGGCGCCGCGCTGCTGCCCGACAACCAGTTCAAGAGCATCGGCAAGAGCCTGCCGCGCCCTGACATTGCGGCCAAGGTTGATGGCAGCGCCGTTTATGGTCTGGACGTTCGCCTGCCCAACATGGTGTACGCCGTGATCCGCCATTGCCCCAGCCTGGGCGGAACGCTGGCCAACCTGCCAACGGTGCCGGCGGGCATGATCGCCGTCGTGCCCACGCAGGTGGTGGCCGGCACCGGCCGCGGGCTTGAAGCCACGGGCAATGTGAACGCCGTGGCCGTGGTCGGCGCCACCACCTGGGGCGCCTGGCAAGGTGCCAAGCGCGTGTCACTGCAATGGAAGCTGCCGGCCAATGCCGCCGCGCTGAACAGCGGCCAGTTCCTGGCCGATGCCCAAGCCTTGCTCAGCACGGCCACGCCCTACGTGGCCGGCGCGGCCAACCCGCCGGGCACGCTGTACACGGTGGAGCGCAGCGCGGGTGACGCGCTGGCCAACATCGCCGGCGCGGCCAAGCAAGTCGACGCCACCTACACCTTGCCCTACGTGGCCCATGCCTGCATGGAGGTGTTGAACTGCACGGTCGACTTCGTGCCCGGCCTGCGCTGTGAAGTCTGGGCGCCCACGCAGTCGGCCCGCGCCGCCCTGAGCCTGGTGGCCACGCTCACCGGGCTGACGCCGGACAAGATCAAGTTCAACACCACCTTGCTCGGTGGCGGCCTGGGCCGCAAGGCCGAACAAGACTTCATCAGCCAGGCGGTGCAAGTGGCCATGAAAGTGCAGCGCCCGGTGAAGCTGATGTGGCCGCGCGAAGAAGACTTCACGCACGACCAATACCGCCCCATGGCCGTGGTGCGTGCGCGCGCCGGGGTCGATGCCAATGGCTACGTGGCGGGTTGGGCCTATCGCAACGTGTCGCCCTCCATCCTGGGCCAGCGCGGCGCCAACCTGGGCCCCACCGGCGACAGCCAAGGCCACGAGGCCTCGGGCCACCTGCCGTACGATTTCGGCTCCAGGTTAACGGAATGGGTCAGCCACACGGTGCCCGTGCCGGTGGGCTTTTGGCGTTCGGTGGGCGCGTCGATCAACACCTTTGCGGTGGAGTCGATGATCGACGAGCTGGCCGCCGCGGCCGGGCAAGACCCTTACCAATTCCGCCGTGCGCGGCTGACCCACCCGCGCTGGCCGGCGGTGCTGGAGGCCGCGGCCAACGCCGCGGGTTGGGGCAACGCCGCACCAGCCGGCACGGCGCGCGGCATTGCCGTGGGCACGGCGTTCAACACCATCGTGGCGCAGGTGGTGGAAGTCTCCAAGACCAGCACCGGCGTCATGCGTGTGACGCGCTGCTTCGTGGCGGTGGACGCCTACCTGACCGTGAACCCCGGCGCAGTTGAAGCGCAAATTGTGGGCGGCGTGGTGCATGCCATGAACGCCACCTTGTACGGGCGCCAGACCTTCGCCAACGGCGCCGCACAAGCGCGCAACTTCAACACCAGCAAAATGATCCGCTTGCAGCAAATGCCCGTGGTGAAGGTGATCTTGATGCCGCCCCCGGCGCAGGCCGACCGCACGGTGGCCATTGGCGGCGTGGGCGAACTCGGCGTGCCGACCTTCGCCCCGGCCCTGGCCAACGCCTGGTTCAAGTTGACCGGGCTGCGCGTGCGCGAGTTGCCGTTCTTTACAGCGGCCACTGTGGGCGGCTGAAGCGCAACCTCAAGGCACCGCGTACAGGCGCTGAAAGCGGGCGTGCCGCGCGGCCAGCACATCGACCAGGCACGGGTCGGGCTCGACGTGCTGGCGCACCGGCAAGTGCGGCGCCGCCTGCGCCACGCTGCCACCCACGCTGAGCCAGGCCAGCCGCGCCGCACCAAGAGCCGCGCCGGCTTCGCCACCCTCATGCGTGGTGAGGCTCACGCCAAGCGCCGAAGCCAACCACTGCGCCCAGCGCGCGCTTCGCGCCCCACCGCCCACCAACGACAGGGCTTGCACACCCGCCCGTGCATCGCCCAGCGCCTGCCAGCCATCGGCCAGGCCGAAGCACACGCCTTCCATCACGGCGTGCGCCACATCGGCCGGGCCGTGTGTGGCAGTCAGGCCGTGCAGCGAGGCGGTGGCATTCGGGTCGTTGTGCGGTGTGCGCTCGCCGTTCAAATACGGCAAGAAGATCGGCGCGGCCGCGCATTGCGCCAACGACAGGTCTTGGGTGCCTGCCAGCATCTCGCCCACGTTTGGAACAGCCAGCAAACGCGCGGCCCACTGCAGCGCACTGGCCGCCGACAGCATCACCGACATCTGATGCCATTGCTGCGGCAAAGCGTGGCAGAACGCATGCACGGCGCGCGCCGGGTTGGGGCTGAAGCGGGCGCCGCACAAGAACACCACACCCGATGTGCCGAGCGAGACGAAACCCTGCCCCGGCGCCACCGCGCCCATGCCCACCGCGCTGGCCGCGTTGTCGCCGCCGCCACCCGCCACCGGCACGGCAAGCGGCAAACCCCAGCGTTGCGCCCATTCGCGCTTTAACCTTCCAGAGCACTCACTGCCTTCAACCAGGCGCGGCATGTGCACTTCATCCAGCCCACAGGCCGCCAGCATGGCCGCGCTCCAGCGCCGCGCCGCCACATCAAGCCACAAGGTGCCCGAGGCATCGGACATTTCGCTCACCGCTTCGCCGGTGAGTTGCAGGCGCAGCCAATCTTTGGGCAGCAGCACACGGCGGACTTGATCGAAGAGCTGCGGCTCATGCTCGCGCAGCCACAGCAGCTTGGGCGCGGTGAAGCCGGGCATGGCCAGGTTGCCGGTGATCTCTTGCGTTAACGGCTGCGTGGCTTCGAGCGCAGCACACTGCGCGCCGCTGCGGCCATCGTTCCACAGGATGGCCGGGCGCAGCACGGTGCCCTGAGCACCCAGCACCACGGCGCCATGCATCTGGCCGGCCAGGCCGATGGCCTGCACCGCGGCCAAGGCCTGCGGCTGCTGCGCCTTCAGTTGCAGCATCGCCGCATCAAGCGCGGCCCACCAGGCCTGCGGCTGCTGCTCGCTCCACAGGGGCTGGGGTTGTTGCAGCGTCAACGCCGCGCTGGCCTGGGCTTTGATGCGGTGCTGCTCATCCAGCAGCAGGGCTTTCAGCTCAGACGTGCCCAGGTCAATGCCGAGGAACATGCCGCTTCACGCCCGCGCGCCGCTGAAGCGCCGCTCGGCCTGGCGGCGAAACTCGGTTGGCGTGAGGCCCTTGACTTCAAGAAAGCGGCGGTTGAAATTGGCCACGTTGTTGAAGCCCACTTCATAGCAGATATGGGTGACCAGGCGGTCGGTTTCCATCAACAACTGGCCCGCGCGGTTGACGCGCACGCGGTTCATGAAATCTGTGAAGGTGTTGCCCGTGGCTTTGCGAAAGAAGCGCGAGAAGCGGCTTTCGCTCAGGCCGAGTTCCTGCGCCACGGCAGCGGCCGAAAGCGGCTGCGCCACGTCGGCCATGATGCGGTTGACCAAGGTGTTGATCACATCTTGCTCGCCCGCTTCGTTCTCGCCCTGCATCTGGATGTTGGACAGCAAGCGGTAGTCGGTGCAAGCCGCCAGCTCACCCAGGTACTCGCAAAACACGCCAAAGCGCTGCACGCCGCGCGCGGCCTTGATGCGCTTCCAGTAAGCGTGGCCGTTGGCCGATTGCCCGAAGAATTCAATGCCATGGCGCGAACGTTCGAGCAGCGGCAACACCTCGGCCAGCTCGGGCACATGCGCCGCCGCCTGGGCCAGCGGCTCGTGGCGAAACTGCAGCACCAGGTCACGTTCGGGCACACCACCATCGGGCAGGTCAAACGAAACCCAGTTGTGCGGCAGCCGCGGCCCGCACAGCACCAAATGGCCGGGCTGGAACGGGCCGATCCAGTCGCCCACGAAGGCCTTGCCAGAAGTGGCGGTGATGAGATGCAGCTCGTATTCATCGTGAAAGTGCCAGCGCGCCAGCGGCGTGGGAAAGCCGTGCGCCAAGCAGCTCACCGTGCTGGCTGATCGCTCCGGCTCGTAGCCCAGTTCCGGCGAACGCGAGTAGTCGCGCTCCAGCTCAGGCCGGCGTTGGCGGGCGGTGTGGCGCTGGGCTTGGGCCATCGTTCAGGACATCACGTTGCCGCCATCCACATTGAGTGTCTGCGCGGTGATGTAGCGTGCCTCGTCGCTGGCCAGGAACACAGCCGCGCCGGCCACGTCATCGGGCACACCCATGCGGCCCAGCGGCACGGCCTTGCCCACGACGGCCTTCTTGGCGCCGATGGGCAGGTGCTCGTAGCGCGCGAACAGCGCATCCACGCCAGCCCACATGGGGGTATCGATCACCCCCGGTGAAATACCGTTCACGCGGATGCCGTGCGGCGCCATGGCCAGCGCCGCGCTTTGCGTGTAGCTGATGACCGCGGCCTTGGTGGCGCAGTAATGCGAGACCAGCGCCTCGCCGCGCCGCCCGGCCTGCGAGGCCATGTTGATCACGGTGCCTTGAATCTTGGCATCCACCATCTGCTGCAGCACTGCCTGCATCACGAAGAACATGCCCTTCACGTTCACCGCGAAGAGCTTGTCATACATCGCCTCGCTGGTTTCAAGCAGCGGCGCCATGTCGAAGATGGCGGCGTTGTTGAACAAAGTGGTGATGGCGCCGAAGCGGGCCTGAGCCAGTGCCACGACCCGGCTGATGTCTGACGTTAGCGTGATGTTGCCGGCCACATACTGCGCCTGTTGCGGGTAATGCGCCAGCAACGCCAGCACTTCGGGTGCCGGCTGCGCGGCCAGATCGCTGATGGTGCAATGCGCGCCTTCGCGCAAAAAGGCCGCGGCCACGGCCAGCCCGATGCCGCCACCCGCGCCCGTCAACAGGGCGTGCTTGCCCGGCAGTCTTTCGCTCACTTTGCACGCTCCAGAATGAAAGATTGAACGCGCTGCGTGGCGACGCGCAAAGCAGCCAGCAAGCGCGCGTCGCCCGCCAGCTCGCCCCACAGCACGGGCTGCGCAGCGAATGCGGCCACCGGGTCGGCCGCCTCGCACACCGCGTGCGCCGCGGCGACGTCCATGGCCTGGTCTTGGTACTCGTAGGGGATCAAACCGCGGTGCCAACGCTCCAGATAAGCCAGGAAGAGCGCAGGCAGCATGGCCACGCCGGCAATCGACTCGTTGCGCCCCAAGCGCTCACGGATGGTGGGCGCAATGAACCCCGGGATCTTGGAATAGCCGTCCATGGCCACGCGCTGGTTGGTGTCGCGGATGGCGGCGTTGCCGAAGCGGGCCAGCACCACGTCGCGGTAGGCCGGCAAATCCAGCGGGCTGGGCAGCAGCACGGGGATGGTGTCGTCGGTGACGTAGTCGAACGCCATTGTGTGAATCACCGGGTCGCGCGTGCCTTCGTGGATGTACTGGTAACCCGCCAGCGTGCCCGCCCAGGCGATGCAACTGTGCGTGGCGTTGAGCAGCCTGATCTTGGCTTCTTCATACGCCGCCACCGAGTCAACCATCTGCACGCCCGCGTTCTGCCAGGCCGGGCGGCCGTTGCAGAAATCGTCTTCGATCACCCATTGAATGAAGTCTTCGGCCATCAGCGCGGCTTCGTCATCCACGCCCGTGGCGGCCTTCACGCGCGTGCGCACTTCAGGCTCCGGGCGCGGCGTGATGCGGTCGACCATGGCGTTGGGGCTGGTGGTGTTCGCCTGCACCCATTGCGCCAATTCGGCGTCACCCACCAGGGTGATGAATTGCAGCAAGCCGCTGCGCGAGCGTTCGCCGTTGTGGCGCAGGTTGTCGCAGTTCAGCAGCGTGACCCTGCCGGCAGCGGCCGCGCGGCGCGCGTGCAGCATGGCGGTGAGTGCGCCGTAAATGGTCTGCCCGGCCTCACCGCGGCGCGCCGCGGCCACGTCAGCAGCCAGGTCCTTGAAGTTCAGGTCGAGCTGGTCGTCCGCATCAAGGTAGTAGCCGGCTTCGGTGACGGTGAATGAAATGATGCGCGTGTGCGGCGCAGCGGCCAGCTTGATCAGCGGCGCCAGGCCAGGCTCATACGACAACACCTGGCGAATCGAGGTGACGCGCTCATAGCAGTGCACCAGCTCGGGCGACACGGTTTCCAGCGTGTAGGCGCCGCCCTGGCGTTGCAGCGCGGCGATGGTCTGCGCCATGTCGGGCCGCAGGTTGCCGCCTGCCAGCACCCAGCTCAAGTCGCCGGCATCGTGCAGGCGTTGCAGGTAGACCGCCTGGTGCGCGCGGTGGAAAGAGCCCAGGCCCAGATGAAGCTGAACCGAAACTTTAGGTGTCAAGGCGTTGCTCAAGACAGGCCCCGTTGATCAACCCGCGAGCACATGGCCGTCGGCAGCGAAGAGGTGCAATGCCGCGGCGTCAAGCTCCACACCCACGGCATCGCCCACGCGCAGCGCGCTGCGCTGCGACTGGCGCGCCACCAGCGAAGTGCCTTGCACGTCAACATAAATCAGCGTGTCGGCGCCCAAGGCCTCAATCAGCTCAACGCGGCCGGCCAATGGCGCGCCCTTAGCGCTGCGCAGGCGCACCCCTTCGGGCCGCACACCCATGAAGCCATCGCGCGGCAGGCGGCCACCGGCCAGATCGGTGAGCGAAGGCAACACCGCTGCCGGCAGCAGGTTCATGGCCGGTGTGCCGATGAACTGGGCCACGAAACGGTTGGCCGGGCGGTCATACAAATCAAGCGGCGAGCCGACCTGCTCGATGGCGCCGTCGCGCAACACCACCACGCGGTCGGCCAGGGTCATGGCTTCCACCTGGTCGTGCGTCACATAGATGGTGGTGGCGCCCAGGTCGCGGTGCAGCTTGGCAATTTCCACCCGCGTCTGGCCGCGCAGCGCAGCGTCAAGGTTCGACAACGGCTCGTCAAACAGAAACACCTTGGGCGCGCGCACGATGGCGCGGCCAATGGCCACGCGCTGGCGCTGGCCACCGGAAAGCTCGCGCGGCGTGCGCTGCAAATACGGCACGAGGTTGAGAATTTCCGCGGCGCGCTGCACCTTCTCGGTGATCACGGCCTTGTCAACATGCGCCAGGCGCAGCGCGAACGACATGTTTTGCGCCACCGTCATGTGCGGGTACAGGGCATAGCTCTGGAACACCATGGCCAGGTCGCGCTTCGATGAGGCCAAATTGGTGATGTCGCGGCCATCGAGCACCACGCTGCCGGCGTCGATTTCGGTCAGCCCCGCGATCATGCGCAGCAGCGTGCTCTTGCCGCAGCCCGAAGGCCCGACGAAGACCACGAACTCGCCCTTCTCTATGGTTAAGTCGATACCCTTGATGGCGCGCAGCGCACCGAAGTGCTTTTCAACGCCTTTGAGTTGCAGGAAAGACATGCGCGGAACTCCTTGTTGTTCTACTTCACAGCGCCAAAGGTCAGCCCCTGGACGAGTTGCTTCTGGCTGAACCAACCCACCACCACGATGGGCGCAATGGCCATCAGCGACGCCGCCGACAGCTTGGCCCAGAACAGACCCTCGGGGCTGGAGTAAGAGGCGATCAAGGCCGCCAATGTGCCCGCCTTGGCCGCACTCAAGTTCAACGACCAGAAGGCCTCGTTCCAGGCCAGCACCAGGCACAGCAGGCCGGTGGAGGCCAGCGTGCCCATGGCCAGCGGGCGGATGACATGCAAAAACTCACCCCAAACGTTGGCCCCGTCCATGCGCGCGGCTTCCAGGATGTCAGGCGGAATGTCCTTGAAGCCCGAGTACAGCATCCACACCATGATCGGCAGGTTCGACAGGGTGAAGACGATGATCAACGCCGTGAGCGAATCGAGCATGCCGGCGGTTTGCGCCATCACATACACCGGCACCAGGGCGCCCACGGCGGGCATCATCTTGGTGGACAGCATCCACATCAATACGTCGCGCGTGCGTTGGGTGCGAAAGAAGGCCATCGAATACGCTGCCGGCGCGGCAATGGCCAGGCCCAGCAGCGTTGAGACCACGCTGGTGATGAGTGAGTTTTGCGCGTACTGCCAATAGTCACTTCGTACGTTAACCTCGGCAAAGCTCTCCAGCGTGGGCGTGAAGACCAGCTCGGGCGGCACGGCGATGGCCTGCAACTCGGTCTTGAACGCGGTGAGCACCAGCCAGATCAGCGGGAAGGTGAGCAGCAGCGTCACCAGCCAGGCGGCCGTGGTTCGCACGGTGAGCAGGAAGATTCTCATGCTCATCAATCCAGGTTCTTGCCGATCATGCGGATCAGGAACACTGCCGCGATGTTGGCCAGCACCACCGCGAACAAGGCGCCCGCCGAGGCCACGCCCACGTCGAAATTCATCAAGGCCTGCTTGAAGATCAGGAAGGCCATGTTGGTGCTCTCGTTGCCCGGCCCGCCACCCGTGGTGGTGAAAATCTCAGCGAACACGCTCATCAGGAAGATCATCTCGATCATCACCACCACCGCAATCGGCCGGCCCAGGTGCGGCAGGGTGAGGAACCAGAACTTCTGCAGCGCGTTGGCGCCGTCCATGCCAGCGGCTTCCATCTGGTCAGCGTCTAACGATTGCAATGAGGTGATGAAAATCAGGCAGGCGAACGGCAGCCATTGCCAGGCCACCATCAAGATCACGCTGAACAGCGGCCAGTCGGTCAACCAATCCACCGGCTCGGCGCCGAAGAACATCGCCACCTGGGCCAGCACGCCATAGATGGGGTTCATCATCATGTGCTTCCACAGCAGCGCGTTGGCCGTGGGCATCACAAAGAAGGGCGAGATCAACAGCACGCGAACGATGCCGCGGCCCGGGAACGGCGCATGCACCAGCAGCGCCAGCGCCACACCCAGCACCACGGTGATGGCAATCACCGCGCTCAGCAGCACCAGGGTGTTGACCACCGACGCGCCGAAGTCGGGGTCGGTGATGAAGTATTCGAAGTTGGCCAGGCCAATGAAGCTCTTTTCGCCGGGCTGCATCAGGTTGTAGCGCACCAGCGAGAAATAGATCGTCATCAGCAGCGGCACGATCATCCACAGGAAGAGCGTGATCACGGCTGGCGCCATCAGGGCGCGAGGCAGCAGGCGGGTCATGACCTGGCTTGATGAGCGAATTGGCGCGCAGACAGCGCGGCCCGCACAGCATGGGTGCTGAGCGGGCCGCGGTTTGCCTCAGGCCTTACTTGTAGTAGCCGCCTTTCTTCATTTCCCGGTCAGCCGCCAGTTGCGAAGCCTTCAGCGCCGCATCGACCGTGACCTTGCCCGCCAGCGCCGAACTCATCTGCTGGCCCACCGCAATGCCGATGGCCTGGAACTCGGGAATGGCCGCGAACTGCACGCCCACGTACGGGCTCTTGGGCAGGGTGCTGTCATTCGGGTTGGCGCTGTCGATCGCCTTCTTCTCGGCCTCGGCAAATTTCGCGGCTTTCAGGAACTCGGCGTTCGCGTAGGTCGACTTGCGCGTACCGGTCGGCACCGAGGCCCAGCCCTTTTCCTTGCCGACCAGGTTCACGTAGTCCTTCGACGTCGCCCAGCTGATGAACTTCTGCGCCGCGTCGGTGTTCTTGGTGCCCGCGGGGATGGCCAGCGACCAGGCCCACAGCCAGTTGGCACCCTTCTGGGTCACGGCGTACGGGCCCTGGGCGAAGGCCACCTTGTCGGCCACCTTGCTTTGCTTCGGGTCGGTGATGAAGGACGCGGCGATCGTCGCGTCGACCCACATGCCGCACTTGCCTTCGTTGTACAGCGCGAGGATCTCGTTGAAGCTGTTCGCCGCCGAGCCCGGAGGGCCGTAGTTCTTGAGCAGGTCGACGTAGAACGTGACCGCGTCGTGCCAGGGCTTGCTTTCCAGCTGCGGCTTCCACGACATGTCGAACCACTGGC
>JAYUHT010000264.1:0-5138 GCA_043766725.1 Burkholderiales bacterium
CGAGGCCGACAAGTCCGGCACCGTGTCCAAGATCATTTGCGAGAACGGCCAGGCGGTCGAGTACGGGCAGACCTTGCTCATCATCGAGTGAGGGCGAGCGGATGTTCAAGAAAATACTGATCGCCAACCGCGGAGAGATTGCCCTGCGCATACAGCGCGCCTGCCGCGAAATGGGCATCAAGTCGGTCATCGTCTACTCCGAGGCCGACCGCGAAGCCAAGTACGTGAAGCTGGCCGACGAGGCGGTGTGCATCGGACCGGCGGCGTCAGCGCTGAGCTACCTCAACATGCCGGCCATCATTTCCACCGCCGAGGTGACCGATGCCGAAGCCATCCACCCCGGCTACGGCTTCCTGTCGGAAAACGCCGACTTTGCTGAACGGGTGGAGCGCAGTGGCTTTGTCTTCATCGGGCCCACACCCGCGTCGATCAGACTGATGGGCGACAAGGTGTCGGCCAAGCAGTCGATGATCAAGGCCGGCGTGCCGTGCGTGCCGGGCTCCGAAGGCGTGTTGCCCGAAGACGGCAAGGAAGTCGTGAAGATGGCGCGCGCGGTGGGCTACCCGGTGATCGTCAAAGCCTCGGGCGGCGGCGGCGGGCGCGGCATGCGCGTGGTGCACACCGAAGCGGCCCTGCTGCATGCGGTGCAAACCACCCGCGCCGAGGCCGGCGCGGCTTTTGGCAACCCCGATGTCTACCTGGAAAAGTTTCTGGAACACCCGCGCCACGTGGAAATCCAGATCTTGGCTGACGAACACCGCAATGCCGTGTGGCTGGGTGAGCGCGACTGCTCGATGCAGCGGCGCCACCAGAAGATCATTGAAGAAGCGCCTGCGCCAGGTATCGCGCGGCGCGTGATCGAGAAGATCGGCGACCGCTGCGCCGCGGCGTGCAAGAAGATCGGCTACCGCGGCGCCGGCACTTTCGAGTTCCTGTACGAAGACGGCGAGTTCTATTTCATCGAGATGAACACCCGCGTGCAGGTGGAGCACCCGGTGACGGAGTTGGTGACGGGCGTGGACATCGTGCAGATGCAGATCCGCGTGGCCGCGGGCGAGAAGCTGCCCTTCACGCAGCGCCAGATCCAGATGCGCGGCCATGCCATTGAATGCCGCATCAACGCTGAAGACGCGTACAAGTTCACGCCGTCGCCGGGCCGCATCACCATGTGGCACCCCCCGGGCGGGCCTGGCGTGCGCGTGGATTCGCACGCCTACACCAACTACATGGTGCCGCCGAACTACGACTCGATGATCGGCAAGATCATCGTCCATGGCGACACGCGCGATCAGGCACTGGCGCGCATGCGCACGGCGCTGTCCGAGACCGTGATCGAGGGCATCCACACCAACATTCCGCTGCACCGCGAGTTGATGGTCGACGCCAAGTTCATCGAGGGTGGCACCAGCATCCATTACCTCGAAGGCTGGCTCAGCCAGCACAAGCGCTGAACGCGCCGGTGCGCGGGTGGCCTGCTAGAGCGATGCTGTTCGAACTGGTGCTGCGCGTGCCCGAGGCGCTGGTGGAGCCGGTGGGCGACGCCTTGATGGACACGCTGCAAGCGCTCAGCGTGTCGGTGACCGACGCCGACGCGCTCACCGCGGCAGAGCAAGCGCTGTTTGGCGAACCCGGCATGCCGGCGCCGCGCAGCGGCTGGCAGCGCTCGACGCTGAACGCCTTGTTCAACCACGAAGACCAGGCCACCGCCGCGGCCGCCTGGCTGGTAGCGCAGCCCGGCCTGGCCGGGATGCAGGTGCAGGCGCTGCAGGCCGTGGCTGAACAGGATTGGGTGCGCCTGACGCAAGCGCAGTTTGCGCCGGTGAGCATCACGCCCAGCTTCTGGATCGTGCCGAGCTGGCACGAGCCGCCGCCGCAAGCGCAGCAGGTGATTCGCCTCGACCCGGGCCTGGCCTTCGGCACCGGCACCCACCCCACCACGCACATGTGCCTGGCCTGGATCGCCTGCCATGCACAGGCCTGGCCGCGCGCGCTCGACTATGGCTGCGGCTCGGGCATTCTGGCCATCGCCGCGGCGCTGCACGGCGCTGATCATGTCGCTGCATTGGACATCGACCTCGCCGCCGTGGTGGCCACGACGGCGAACGCCAAAGCCAACGGCGTGCGGCTGCACAGTGGCCTGCCTGACCAGGCGGCCGGGCCGTACACATTGGTGCTGGCCAACATCTTGGCCACGCCGCTGAAATTGCTGGCCCCCTTGCTCAGCGGTTTGCTGGCGCCCGGTGGCACCCTGGTGCTGGCCGGCATCCTCGAACGCCAGGCCAGCGAGTTGCAGCAGGCTTATGCGCCGCAGCTGGCGCTGGCCGTGAGCGACGCGCGCGAAGGCTGGATCCTGATGACGGCAACGCGTGCATCGTCATGACGGCAACGCGCGCCATGGCATGATCAAACGATGAGCCTGGCCACCCGCTGTACCTCGTGCGCGACGGTCTTTCGCGTGGTGCAAGACCAGCTCAAGGTGTCTGAAGGCTGGGTGCGTTGCGGCCGCTGCAACGAGGTCTTCAACGCCCAGGCGAACCTGGTTGAACTCGACGCCGATGGCCAGCCGCTGGTGGCCTTGGCCGGCGCCAGCGCTGAAACTGAGGCCGGCGCCAACAACCTGGCCGCCGCGCCCGGCTTGCCGGCACCGGCCGATCCCGATCTGGCGTCGCCGGCGCTCGATGCCGCGCAAGTTGATGCCGCGCCCGAGCAGGCCGAACAAGCTGCGCTAACGCTGGCCAGAGACACCTTGCCCGCCACCGAGGCCGAACTCGATGACCTTGCGCGGCCCAAGCCGCACGACGCCTCGTGGCCCGAACACGAGCGCCTGGGCGTTGAGCACGTGGACATCGACCTCGATGCCCTGCCTGGCGAACTGCCACCCGATGGCCAGCCAGACGGCATCGACGCTGTGTTGGCAGGCGTACCAGTGGCCGAAGCCGTGGCCGCCGGGCCTGACACCCCCGACTCGCCGGACGCGACCGGCGTGGCCACCACGGTGGCGGCAGATCTGTACGCCGAACCCGCCGACACGCCGAGCTTCATTCGCCAGGCCGACCGCGCTGCACGTTGGCAACGCCCCGGCGTGCGCCATGCGCTCGGGCTGGCCGCCTGCTTGTTGGCCCTGGCGCTGGCGGCGCAGTGGCTGTTGCATCAGCGCGACTGGGTCGCCGCACACTGGGCGTTCAGCAGGCCCTGGCTTGAGGGCGCATGCAAGCTGGCAGCCTGCCAGATCCAGCCGCTGCGCAATGTGGAACTGCTCAGCGTGGAAAGCACCGCGCTCACCCGCATCGAAGGCAGCCCGCTGTACCGCATGGCCATGGTGCTGCGCAACCGGGCTGACACCGAACTGATGATGCCGGCCATCGACCTGGCGTTGACCGACGCGCAAGGCCAGATCATTTCGCGCCGCGTGTTGAGCGCGGCCGAGTTGGGCAACAACGCCACCGTCGTGGCCGCTGGCACCGACGTGGCGTTGCAAGCCATGCTCAGCACCGGCTCGCGGCGCGTGGCGGGCTACACGATTGAAGTTTTCTACCCATAGAGGTTACTGACATGCCAGCGTTGATTTGCGGCTCACTTGCGTTTGACACCATCACCAACTTCCCGGGCAGCTTTGCGCAGCAGATCCTGCCCGAGCAGGTGCACATCCTGAACGTGTCGTTCTTGGTGCCTACATTGCGCCGCGAGTTCGGCGGCTGCGCTGGCAACATCGCCTACACATTGAAGCAACTGGGCAGTGAGCCGCTGGTCATGGCCACGCTGGGCGACGATGGCGCAGACTACCGGCAACGCCTGGCCTCGTGGGGGGCAGACACCTCGCTGGTGCGCAGCATTGCCGGGGCCTACACGGCGCAGGCCATCATCATCACCGACGCCGACAACAACCAGATCACGGCCTTCCACCCCGGTGCCATGCAACAGGCGCAGCAGACACAGGTGCCACGGCGCAGCGACATCGCCTTGGCCATCATCGCGCCCGACGGGCGCGATGCCATGCTGCAGCACGCTGAGCAACTGGTTGCGGCGAAGATTCCGTTCATCTTCGATCCTGGGCAAGGGCTGCCGATGTTCGATGGCGCTGAGCTCAAACACTTCATCGCGCAAGCCAGCTGGGTGGCGGTGAACGACTATGAAGGCCGCATGCTGTGCGAGCGCACGGGCATGAGCCTGGAGCAGTTGTCGCGCTCACACTTGCGTGGCCTGGTGGTCACGCTGGGTGAACACGGCTGCGAGGTCTGGCAACAAGGCGTGCGCACGGTCGTTGCCGGCGTCCAGGCCAGCGCCGTGCTCGACCCCACGGGCTGTGGCGATGCCTTTCGCGCGGCGTTGCTGCATGGCCTGGAACGCGGCTGGCCGCTAGATCGCTGCGCTGCGCTGGGCAACCAGGTTGGGGCACTGAAAATTGCGCACCGCGGCGGGCAAAACCATGTGCTCGATCTGGCTGCGCTGGGCCTGTGATTTGCGTGCGGCCGGCTTGAGGGCGCGCTGCAGCGCACGGTTGACATGGTGACGCGCCGCTGCGCCGGGCGGGCATAAAAAAGCCCGGCAGAGCCGGGCAGGCATAAAAAAGCCCGGCAGAGCCGGGCTGTGAATCTGGTGGTCGGCGCCACCACCACCGCTTTGCAGCGCCGGTGGTGGCGTTCCACTGTCTTTCAGGGCTTGTTGCCGGTCGGGAACGGCCAGGCCGCCGCCGAACTCAAAGCCGTCTTTGCAGGGGCCGGTGCAGGCGCAGTCGGCGTTGCAGGGGCGGCAGGCTTTTTGGCTGCCTTCTTTGCAGCCGGCTTCTTCGCCGCGGGCTTCTTGGCCGCAGTCTTCTTCGCAGCAGCCTTCTTTGCCGGCGCCGCCTTCTTCGCGGCCGGTTTCTTGGCCGCAGCCTTCTTCGCCGGTGCGGCCTTCTTCGCCGCAGCCTTCTTCGCCGGGGCCTTCTTCGCAGCAGCTTTCTTCGCCGGTGCAGCCTTCTTCGCGGCCGGTTTCTTGGCCGCAGCCTTCTTGGCCGGTGCGGCCTTCTTCGCGGCGGCCTTCTTGGCCGGAGCTTTCTTCGCAGTTGCCATAACGATCTCCTTGATCAAGTTGCAAAGAGCACCGCACTGCTCGATACAGTGCGGCGATTCAGTGCCCGTTGGTCTGCTTCGTCACCG
>JAYUHT010000265.1:0-5131 GCA_043766725.1 Burkholderiales bacterium
ATGTGCTGGACCACCCTGCTGGCCAGCCCGCTGCTGCTGGCCTTCACCGCGCCGGCCGCCTGGCAGGCACCCTATGCCAGCGTGGGGCCAGACATTTGGGCGGCGTTCTTGTGGACGGTGCTGGTCTCGGCCTTCCTGGGCTGGCTGATCTGGACCTGGGTCAACGCCGTGCGCGGCGTGGCGCGCAGCGCGCCGCTGATGTACCTGGTGCCACCCGTGGCCGGCGTGGTGGCGTGGTTAACGGTTGGTGAAACCTTCGGTCCGTTGAAAATGCTGGGCGCCGTGCTGGCGCTGGGCGGCGTGGCCTGGGCGCAGCGCGGCGTGGCAGCGTCAGAACACGGCTGAGCCGACCCAGGTGCCCCAGGTATTGATGGCGCTGGCGTATTCGCTGTAGAACCAAACCTTGCGCGCATCAACCGGGTCGGCGGCCACGCCGGCATAGTCGCCCCAGCGGTTGCGCCCGCCGCTATCAAGCGCCTTGTAGTGCGCCAGGCCGGCCTTGAGCATCGCGCTGCCTTGCAAGCTGCCCAGGGGGTCGGTGGACCGCCGGCCCGTGTACAGCACCGAGCCAAATTCATTCGGCCCGCTGCGGCTGAACACCATGGTCATGTTGCCATTGCCGTCGGCGCAGGCGGCCGGGTAGTAGTAGTGGAAGCTGGCCGCGCCGTATACGCCTTGCTGCACCAGCGCCGGCACGGCCGGGTTGACCTGGCACCACTGAATGGCCGCGCGGTTGTTGGCGCCCCCCCAGTTGTGCGCCGTGGTGAAGACGGCCCACACCGAGCCGCCGCGGAACACCGCGTGCAGCGCGCGCACATCGCCCGTGTTCAGCGGCGGCGCGCCACCCGCCTGGTCGGCATTGGGCGGCAGGCTGAAGGCCGAAATGGCGACCTGCGTGCGCGTCAGGCTGGGCACGGTACCGCCGTTGACGATGCGCCACACCGTCAGCGTGTTGCCGCTGGGAAACGGCGTGTTGACCAGGTATTCGACCTGTGGCGCACCGAAGGTGTGGCACGGTTGCACCGTGAAGGCCAGGCTGTTGTCGGCGTTCTTGAGTTTGGTGAAGTCGAAGTACGGCGCAGCGCCGCCGGCGTAAGGCCCGGCCTTGGGAATGACGCGCACCTTGGCATAGGCAAAGCCGCCGCCGAAGGCGAACATGTTCGAGCCGATGTACAGCGCCTGGTTGTCCACGCCCAGTGTGGGGTAGTCGGCCCAGTTGTTGGTGAGCACATTGCCGTCGCGCATGGCGTCAAAGCGGTAGTTGCGCCATTGGCCCAAGGGGTTGGCCGCGGCCGAAATCGACACCAGGTGCAGCGAGGCCTTGGGCGCACTCTCCTTCACCGCCACCGCCATCAGCACCCAGCGCCCCGCGTGCTGGTCATACAGCGCCTTGGGGTCGAAGATGGTCATGCCCTGCACCACGTTGGCAAACCACTGCGTCAGGGTGCGCTTCAACAGCGCCGCGCCGCCGGTCTTGTTGTACACGGCCATCGACGAATTAACTGCAACCAGCGCATGCGCCGGCCCAACCGCCAAGGTGCAATCGGGCGGCAGCCAGCCCGTGGCCGCCAAGCCGGCGAAGTTGGCGGTGGCCACGGGCGCTGCGCTGGGCTCTTGCCCCGGCGCGGCGGCACCCGGGGCCGATCGGGCCGCGGCGCCGCGCTTGGGTGGCCCGTCTTTGGCCACCGTGGCCGACGTGGCCTTGAGCTTGGCCTTGGGGGCGGCGGACTTCAGGGCGTCGAACGTGGCTTGCGGGATCGGATATCGGGTGGTCGTTCTGGGCCGCGGCGCGATCACCTCGGGCTCGCCAGGCATGCTGCGCATTTCGGGCGCGTCTGGCTCCCACGCCACGCCCGCCTTGGCCTTGCCGGCATGAGGCTTGAGCGTGACGCTGCGCGGCGCAGCAGGGGTCTTGGCGGCGGCGCGTTTTTTGCCGGCAGGGGTCTTCTTTGCGGTGGCCATGATCGGTGAACCTCCTGAAAGGGGTTTTGCGCCTTCACGCGGCGCAGTCGGGTTTGGCGGGCTCCCGGGCCGCAGGGTCCGCCTGCTCAGCCGGCGCGGCTTTGCCCCGGGTAGCGGCGCGCTTCTTCAGCTTGCGCAGCTGGCTTTCGGGCAGCGGTGTGCCCGGTGCTGGCATGGCCCGAACCGTTGACGTTGCCGTCTTGCGCTCGGTGTGTTCAGGCGTTGCCGTGGGGTCGAGCGGCAAACCCGCGCCGCTGCTGCCGTGAGCCGGCACGGCCTGGCGCTTGGGTGGCGCGCGTTTGGTGGCAGTCTTGCGGTGCACCATCGCAGCACGCAGCGTTCGGATCAGTCTTCGCGCCGATCTTGACGGCGACCTCGCCAACGGCGACGCAGCGCCAAATACACGATGCCCGCTAGAGGCACGGCGAACAGCAGGAATTCGAAACTGCCGTTGCCGCCATCAGGGGAGAACCCGAAAAGTCTTTCAATGAAGTCCATGCGCGTCTCCGTGCTGTGGCAGCTCAAGATCGAACGCGCGCAGTGGATCGCTGTCTGCGCGTGCGGTCAAGCCCTAACCGCAAATTGCACCCAACAAGGGCCTAATGTGATCCATCGATTTGTGGAGAAAGGCTGAGCGGCGCCCGGCGCATCACGTGGTTAGCACAAACCCCGGCAGTTCCCAGCAAGCCATCTACCGGCACGCATAGCTGCTGGCCACCTTGGCCGAGCCCAAGCCATCCCACGCCGCCTTTTGCGGGTAGACGCAGATCGGCACGCTCACCGAGTTGTCGCGCGACGTGAGCGTGATGCGGCCCGGTGCGCGGCCCTGTTCCACCCAACCCACCAGCGCCGTGAACATCTGGTCTTGCTCGGGCGTGGGCGTCTGGTTGCCGGCGCCAGGCAGGGCGGACAAGGGCACGGTGAGGTTCTTGCTCGCGTCTTGCGCGCTGGCCACCACATAGCCCCGGCCCTGCGAGCTGTGTGCCTTGCCGGGCACCAGGTACAGGCGCACGAACTGCTGTGTTTCAGCCAGGCCGCCCGCCGCCGCGGCCACACGCTCGTAGTGGTTCACCGAGGTCGCAGGTGGAATGGCATCTTCGGCCAGGCCGGTGTAGGTGATCACCTTGCGGCCCAATTGGCGCAGCTTGCTCAAGTCAGCACCGTCGCTGCTCACGCCGCCCATCACGGCATCCGTGCTCAGGCCTCTATTGAAGGCATCGGTCAGCGCCTCCTGATTGACTTCGCGCCACTTGTCGCGCTCTGCCGAAGCGTTGTTGACGATGTCCACGCTTGCGTTCACCGCTTTCGACGGCGCGTAGCGAACGTCTTGCAGCACCGCGGCCAGGCGCTCGGCGTTGCTCACGCTGCTGATCAGCGCGCCCCAGTTGGCGCCGCGCGGGAAGCTCCACCAAAGTTGCTTGGGGCCAAGCGCCACGCCACTGCGGCCTTGGGCGGTTTCGTTCGCGTCAACGCTGCCATCGCTGGTGATGCCGTACCAGAGCTTGTTGATGACGCGCGCTTCTTTCAGATCGACACAGGTCTTGGCATCGGGGTTGCTGCCGGTCACGCCTTCGCCAGCCACGCCGCTGCACAGCGCGGCGGCGTCTTGGGCCGGGTTGTAGGCGCAGGCGAAGGGGTCGAGCAAGAAGCCCAGGCCTTCCTTGTCGCAGGCCACCACTGCACGGCGGTTCGCTTCAGTCACCTTCAGGCGAAAGTTAGACGCCGTGAACGCCGGGTCGGCTGAGGTGAAGCCCAAGTCAGCCTTCATCACCACCTGCGGGTAAAACGAATTCATGCCAAACCGGGCGTTGCTGATGGCCGGTGCGGCGATCAGGTAGCCGTCATACAACTCGGGAAAGTCTTGCGCCAGCTTCCAGCCCTGGCGCCCGCCGGCGGTGGCCTGGGCCAGCGCGGCGTGCTGCGCAACGTTTCAGATCAGCCGATGCATGTTTACCTGTCCACCGAGCGCGTGAAGCACCCCTGTTTCGGCGTGGTGGGCGGCAGCGCCGGCGCGCCCGGCGCGGTGCGGTGCAACGGCGAAGCGGTGTTCCCCAAAGGCAAACTCACCTTGCAACCTGGCGACAGGCTTGAGCTGGAACCGCCCGGCGGCGGCGGTTGGGGCAACCCGCTGGCGCGGCCGCGCGAGTTGGTGGAAAGCGACCTGCGCCAGGGCCTGGTGACGCCGGCCCATGCGCGTGACGTGTACGGTTGGAAAGGGAGTTGACGATGGGCGTGTTGAGTGGACAAGTGGCACTGGTGACCGGCGCAGGCAGCGGCATCGGCCGCGCCACGGCCTTGCACCTGGCGCGTGAGGGCGCCCGCGTGGTGGTGACCGGGCGGCGCGTGGCGCCGCTGGAAGCGGTGGCAAACGAGATCGTGGCGGCCGATGGCCAGGCCGTGGCCATGCCGGCCGACTTGCTGGAACGCGACGCGCTGCGCGCGCTGGTGCAAGGCGTTGAAGCCGAGCTGGGGCGCATCGACATCCTGGTGAACAACGCCGGGGTGGCCAGCCGCGTGCGCAACATCCTGTTCGTGGAACCTGACGATTGGCAGGAGACGATGGAGGTCAACCTGAACGCGGTGTACACGCTGATCCAGGCCGTGTTGCCGGGCATGATCGAACGCGGCGGCGGCACCGTGGTCACCGTGTCGTCACTCGCCGCCGTGCGCCCCGGTTTGCTTGGCGGCGCGCCCTATGGTGCGGCCAAGGCGGCAGTGGCGAATCTGATGAGCTTTGTGCACGCCAGCTTTCGCAACCAGAACATCCGCGCCACCACCATCCTGCCCGGCGAGGTGAACACGCCCATCATGGACACACGCGTGCGCCCGCCCACGGCGCAGGAGCGCGCGCGCATGGTGGACCCGGATGACGTAGCGCGCGCCATCCTGCTGTGCTGCACGCTGCCGCCACGCACAACCATCGAGCAACTCGTCATCAGCCCCACCTTCGCGCGCGACCAGGGGCCGGACATGGAGATCAGCCGCTGGCTGGGGGCGCCCGAGGGGTGGCCGGGCAAGCCCGCCGCCTGAGTTCGCTGGCCGGGATCGCGCAACTAACGATTGAGACAACGCATGAGCAAATCATTGAGAGAGCGCTTGGCCAGCGGCACGCCCGTGCTGATGGTCAACCCCAACCACATCTCGCCCACGCTGTGCGAGAAGCTCGTGC
>JAYUHT010000266.1:0-5121 GCA_043766725.1 Burkholderiales bacterium
CGCGCGACCTGGCCGTTGCGCTGGGCACGGTGGGCACCACCAGCTGGATCAGCGTCTTGCTGCAACCCGACAAGGTGGCCGCCGGCGACTTCATGGGCCTGGTGCTGGGCAACACGCTGGGCACGTCCTTGTTCGCAGGCCAAAGTGGCGGCAGTTTCGTCATCGAGCAACAAGGCGGCAGCGGCAGTTTCACCGTCTCTGGCGGCGCGCCGGTGCCGGGCCAGACGGTGTTGATGGTGTTGAAGATCGACCACCTGGCCGGCACCGATCAGACCACGGTCTACATCAACCCGACCCCCGGCTTGGCCAGCCCGGACAGCACGCGCAGCGCCACCAAAAGCTTCGAGCTGGGCAGTTTCACCCGCCTGGGCATCGATGGCGGCAGCACAGTCACGAACGACCATGCGCGCATGGATGAGCTGCGCGTGGGCCAGACCTATGCCGATGTGACGGCGCCTTACGCGGCCAGCGTGGCACCTGACGGGGTGGTCAACCTGCCGGCTGGCGGCAACGTGCAAGAAACCTCGGCACTGAACCGCGGCAGCCAGCAGGCGTTGGCACTGGACGCGGCGGGCAACTTCGTGGTGGTGTGGAATGGCGACGGCCAAGACGCCAACGGCCGCGCCGTGGTGGCGCGCCGCTTCGCGTTCGATGGCACGCCCCTGACCGGTGAGATCGCGGTCAACACCGGCACCACGGGAAATCAGACGCAGGCCCGCGTGGTATCCGATGCCGCGGGCAACTTCGTGGTCACCTGGGCCAACGAGAACACCGGCGACGTCATGTTCAGGCGCTTCGCGGGTGATGGCACACCCTTGACGGTTGAGCTTCGCGCCAACGCGGCCACGGTTGGCACGCAGACCAACCCGGTGATTGACATGAACCCCGCCAGCCATGAATTCGTGATTGCCTGGCAGGGCCAAGGCGCAGGCGATGTTGACGGCATTTGGTGGCGCCGCTTTGCAGCCGATGGTGCGGCGATTGACGCCACGGATCGCGCCGGCAACCTGACCAACGCCGGCCTGGAGCAAAACCCGGCAGTGGCCATGGACGCCAGCGGCAACTTCGTGGTGGCGTTTGATGTGGCCAACCACCTGTACTTCCAGCGCTTTGATGCCACCGGCACGGCGCAGGGTGGGCGCACGCAGTTTGACGGCTTCCTTTCTAGCAACAACGGTGCGGCCGTGGCCATGGACGCTGCAGGCAATTTCACGCTGGTGTACCGAGAACAATCTCCATTCGCCGGCATCTGGGGCCGCGGCTACTGGGCTGACGGCACACAGCGCTATGGCTGGTTCCAGCCCGACACGGGCGACGCCAGCAGCCCGTCGATCAGCATGGCCGCTGATGGCACGTTTGTGCTGACTTATCAGAAAACGGGCGTCGACGGCTTTGACATCTTCGCGCGCAAATACAACGCCAATGGCAGCGCCAATGGCGCCGCGTTTGGCGTCAACCTAACCACCACCGGGGCGCAGCTCAATGCCTCGGTGGCGGTGCTGAACACCAGCAACTTCGTGGTGGCGTGGAGCGGCCAATCCGCCGCCGGCACGCAAGATGTTTCGGCGCGCACGTTTGCATCGGTGAGTGCGCCGGTGATCACCAGCGACGGCGGCGGCGCGAGCGCCAGCCTGAGCATCGCCGAGAACGAAACCGCGCTGACCACGGTGGCGGCCAACGACGCCGACTTGCCGGCGCCAAGCCTGATCTACTGGATCAGCGGCGGCGCTGATGCCGCCAAGTTTCGCATCGATGGTGCCAGCGGCGCGCTACGCTTTGCCAGCGCGCCCGACTTCGAGCTGCCCGGCGATGCGGGCGCCAACAACGTCTATGACGTGATCGTCCAGGCCAGCGACGGCGCCGGCGGCAACGACACGCAAACCCTGGCCGTGAGCGTGACCAACGTTTCAGATGGACTGGTGGTGACGACGGCTGCCGACGTGAACGACGGCGTGGTGACGAGCGTGACAGCGCTGCTGGCCAGCCCCGGCGCTGACGGCAAGATCTCGCTGCGCGAGGCCATCCTGGCGGCCAACAACACCGCCGGGCTGGACAGCATTCGCTTCAACATCGCCGGTGCCGGGCCGCACGTCCTGGCGCTGGTCAGCGCGCTGCCCAGCCTCAGCGAGGCCACCATCATCGATGGCTATTCGCAGCCTGGTGCCGCCATGAACACGCAGGGCGTTGGCAGCGATGCGGTGCTGCAAATCGAGCTCGACGGCGGCGGCATCAGCGTCATCGCCGAAGGCCTGGTCCTGGCCAGCGGCAGCAGCGGCAGCACCATCCGTGGCCTGGCCATCACCGGCTTCGCGGCGGCAGCCAACGGCCCCAGCGCCCTGGGGGTGGTGTCTGACAACAACACCGTTGAAGGCAACTATCTGGGGCTGCGTGCGGATGGCAGCACGCCCAAGGCGAACGCGGTGGGCATCGACCTGCGCGCCGGCGCCAGCGGTAACCTCATTGGTGGCACCAGCCCGGCGCAGCGCAACGTGATCACGGGCAACACCTATGCCGGCGTGGTGATGGAAGCCAGCGGCACCAACAGCAACCAATTGCTGGGCAACTACATCGGCCCCAATGCGGCGGCCAGCGCCAACCCGGGCAATGTGGGCTTCGGCGTGGGCGTCTGGAATCTCGCCTCGGGCAACCGCATCGGTGGGGTCGGGCCGGGCGAAGGCAACTTGATCGCTGGCAACCGTGACGGCGTGATGGTCGACAACACCGCCAGCAACAACGCCATACGCGGCAATGCCATCAGCGGCAACAGCGAGCAAGGCATTGACCTGCGCAATGACGGGGTCAGTGCCAACGATGCGCAAGACCCCGATACCGGCCCCAATGGCATGCAGAACTACCCGGTGCTCGGCGCGGCCACCCTGACCGGCGCCACGCTCACGGGCGGAGGCACGCTGAACAGCACGCCGAGCAGCAGCTTTGTGATCGACCTCTACGCCAGCGCGGTGGGCGATGCCGGCGGCTATGGCGAGGGCGCCATCTATTTGGGCGGCGGCACGGTCACCACCAACGCCGCCGGCAACGCCGCTTTCAGCATCACCCTCAGCACCAATGCGGTGGCCGCAGGCTACAAGCTCACGGCCACCGCAACCAGCGCTGCGGGCAGCACGTCGGAGTTTTCAGCGCAGGCCGCGGTGGTGCCGGCCAACCAGGCGCCGCTGGCGCAAGACGACGCTTTTGCCGGCGCCGAGGACAGCTTGTTCACGGGCAACGTGCTGGCCAACGACAGCGACGTGGACGCCAACGTGCTGAGCGCCTATCTGGTGGCCGGCCCGGCCAACGGTGTGTTGACGCTGCGCGCTGACGGCAGCTTTGACTACACGCCCGCGCTCAATTTCAACGGCAGCGACAGCTTCAGCTACGCCGCGTTCGACGGCGCGCTGTCCAGCACCACCGCCAGCGTCACGCTGAACGTGGCAGCGCAGAACGATGCACCGGTGATCACCTCGAACGGCGGTGGCAACGCGGCCGCGATTAACGTTACAGAAAATGCTCTGGCCGTGACCACGGTGGTGGCCGGCGACGTTGACATGCCGGCCGCCACGCTGAGCTACACACTGGCCGGCGGCGCTGACGCCGCGCGCTTCGGCCTGAATGCGGCCACGGGCGCACTCAGCTTCCTGGCCGCACCCGACTTTGAAAACCCCGCTGACGCCGGCGCCGACAACGTCTACAACGTCACGGTGATGGTGTCAGATGGCGCGCTCAACGACCTGCAGGCCTTGACCATCAACGTGACCGACGTGGCCGAGGCGCCGCTGGCCACGGCCGACGCCTACAACGTCGCCGAAGACCAGGCGTTCAGCGCCACCGTGGCGCGTGGCTGGTACGACGCCGACTGGACCGTGCGCAGCAAGATCAGCTTCGACAACGCCACCGGCCCGACCTTGCTGGACCAGGCCGTGCTGGTGCTGCTTGACGCCAGCAAGGTGGACTACGCGCGCACCCAGAACGCCGGCCAGGATTTGCGTTTTGTCGACGCCAACGGCCAGGTGTTGGCACACGAGATAGAAGCCTGGAACGAGGCCGGCCAGTCCGTGGTGTGGGTGCGTGTGCCACAAATCGATGCCACCTCCAGCGCCGACTACGTTTGGCTGTACTACGGCAACAGCGCAGCGGCAGACGGCCAGCAGGCCAACACCGTGTGGGGCCCCAGCGCGCTGGCGGTGATCCACCTGGGCAGCGGCCCGGGCGACTCTTCGGCGCAGGCCAACCCGGTCACGCAAACCGGCACCACGGTGAGTGCGGGGGCGATCGGTGCGGCCCGAGCGTTCAACGGCACGACAAGCTGGGTCAGCCTGGGTTCAGGCGCGGCGGTGGATGACTTGTTCGCGGGCGGCGGCACGATCTCGGCGTGGGTCAATCCATCGAGTTGGGGTGAAGCCGGTTACGGGCGCATCGCCTCCAAGGCCGACGGCACATTTGCCAGTGGTGCCAATGACACCGGCTGGAACCTTGAGCTGGACGCGGTGCGTTCGAGCCTGTTCTTCGAGATCGGCTTTGGCGCAAGCGAGGGGCGCTGGCAGGCCCCGAACAACAGCATCACGCTGAACGCCTGGCAAATGGTGACGCTGGCTTATGACAGCAGCAGCGCGGCCAATGCGCCCAGGCTCTATGTTGATGGCGCCGAACTGGTGCTGACGCGAACGACCACGCCTTCGGGCGCCAGCGTGTCTGACGCTGCCATGCCGCTGCGCATCGGCAACCAGGCCTTGACGGCGGATCGCACCTTCGCCGGCGGCATCGACGAATTCCGCGCCTACAACACCTTGCGCAGCGCGGCGCAAGTCAACGCTGACTACCGAGCCGGCCTGGGTGCGCTGGTGGGCAGCGTGGGTGCGGTCCAAAGCGGCGTGCCTGGCGTGTTGAACAACGACGTGGGCGGTGCGGGCATGACGGCGCAATTGGTGGGCGCGCCCAGCCATGCTGCCAGCTTCAGCCTGAACCCCGATGGCACCTTCAATTACCTGCCGGTGGCCGACTACTTCGGCCCCGACAGCTTCAGCTACCAAGCCCGCATTGGTGCCACCGCAAGCGCCGGGACCACGGTCAGCCTGAACATCGCCAGCGTCAACGATGCGCCGACCTTCACCTACGGTGGCGGGG
>JAYUHT010000267.1:0-5119 GCA_043766725.1 Burkholderiales bacterium
TTTTCAGCGCCTGGTAGAACACGTCGTTGCCGGTGCGATCAGTGCCCAGCACGTGGTAATGATCCATCAGCGCCCACGCCGGGCCGGCGAGCATGCCGATGGCCAACACCGTGAGCGTGGCCGCGCGCAGCGGCAGGTGCGAGGTGTCGGCCACGATGGCGCGCAACGCGCCGCGCCAGCCGCCGTGCGAACGCCGCACAAGCCAAGCCAGGCCCAGCACCAGCACGCTGGCCACCGCCAAGCCGCCCAGCACGCCCAGCGCGGCGCGCCCCAACACATCGCCCGTGTGTTGCGCTGCCGGGTCTTGCAGGTGGGCACCACCAAACTTCAAACGCGGGTAGTCGCGCACGGTGAGCCCGTTGCGTTCGATGCTGTCCTTGTTGAAGGCGGCGGCCGCCAGCGGCGCCGAGTAGCCCGTCTCGCGCATCTTGATTTGCCGCTCCAGCACCCAATCCAGCAGCGATTCGGTGGTGGTGGCGTAGAACTGCTGCGCGCCCGGCGCAGTGGCCAAGGCGCGGCGGAAGTGAACGCTATCAAGTGCCGTGATGAGCGCGAACGCCGCCAGCACGATGCCCGCGCACAGCGCCGGCGCGTCGCGCAGCACCTTGTGCCAGGTGGCGCGCAATTGCGCATCACGCCACACATGCAAGCCGTACCAGGCCAGGCTGGCCCAGAGCAGGAACATGACGGCGTCGGTCCAGAGCAATACAAACTTTGGCCAAACCGTCATTGCAACCTCACCCGCGGGTCGACCCAGGTGTAGGCGACATCGATCAGCACATAGCTCAGCACATACAGCACGGCGCCGAGGAACACCATGCTGCGCACGATGGCGAAGTCTTGGCCGGTGATGGCGTCGATGACGAAGGCGCCCAGGCCCGGGATGCCGAAGAAGCTTTCAAACACCAGGCTGCCCAGGAACACATACGGCAGGTACGAGCCGGCGCTGGTGATGATGGGAATGAGCGCATTGCGCAGCACATGGCGAACCAGCACCACGCCTTCGCTCAGGCCCTTCGCGCGCGCAGTGCGCACATAGTCTTTGCTGATCTCCTCCAGGAACATCGCCCGGTACAGCCGCGCCTCGCTGCCCAGGCGCGCCAAAAGCGAAAGAAAAATCGGCAGCGACAGGAACCGCACCGCATCCAGCCCGCCGGCATAGCCGCTCATGGGCGCCAGGTGCATCAGGCGCGAGAAGAAGAACTGGCCGACGATGATGTAGAACAAGCTGCTGATGGACAGCATCACCACGCACAGCACCACGCCCCAGAAGTCGATGACGGAATGGCGGAAGAACACCAGCATCAAGGCAAACGTCACCGACACCAGCACTTGCAGCAGGAACAGCGGCACGGCCAATTGCAGGCTCACGCCCATGCGGGTGGTGATCTCGTGGCCGATGTCCACCGCCTGGCGTGAGTCAGAGCGGCCGAAGTTGAAGGTGAACAGCGACGCCGAGCGCTCCCAAAGTATGGTCTCGGTGAGCTTGTCGGCGCCTTGGGCCTTAACGTTCCAGTACAGCGGCTTGTCATAGCCGCGTTCACCCTTCCATTTCTCGATCTGGTCTTGCGACACGCGCTTGCCGCCGATGTTCAGGCGCGCCATGTCGTCAGGCGTGTTGACGGTGAAGAACAAGGCGAAGGTGAACAGGTTCACGCCGACGAGCACCAGCACGCCGTAGGCCAGGCGGCGCAACACGTAGTTCAGCATCAATCGGCCCCTTGCACAGCGGCGCCGCCAGGTCGCGCATCGATGCGCTTGGCCGTGGCGTCTTGCCGGCGCTGGTAGGCCCGCCGCGCGCCCCATGCCAGGCCCAGGGCCAGCGCGACCAAGGCCACCAGCGGCCACCAGGTGGCTTGGTTCCACTGCGCCTGGCGCGCCACGCGCTGCGCCGCATCAACCCGGTAGTACTTGGCCATGTCGCGGATGATGATGGTGGGCTTGCCGTTGTGCACCCAGCTCTGGAAGGCCAGGCCCACATAGGGCCAGTAGCCCCAGGCCCAGGGCGAGTCTTCACGCACGATGGCCACCATGCGGTCGATGATGACCTGCTTCTCAGGCCCGTCTTCCAGCGCCTGCATTTGCAGGTACAGCTTGTCGTATTCCGGGTTGGCATAGTTGGCCGCGTTCTCGCCCTGCTTGGGGAACTTGGCGTTCGGCCCGTAGAGCAGGAACAGGAAGTTCTCGGCGTCCGGGTAGTCGGCCAGCCAGCCCCACCAGAAGATCTGCTGCTTGCCTTGCAGCACCTTCTCCTGGAACTGGTTGTAGTCGGTCGCGCGCACTTCGAGCTGCACGCCAAGCTTGGCGAACTGCTTGACCATCCAGTCGAGCTCAGCGCGAATCTCGGGCGTGGGTGTGCGTTGGTAGTCGTAGTTCAACACCAGCGGCTTGCCGCTCTTGGCCTCGCGCCCGTCGGGGTAGCCGGCCTCGGCGAGCAACTGTTTGGCATCATCAATCGAGCGCCGTTCCGCCTTGCCGCCCACCAATTTGTGCGTCACGGGGTTGAAACCTTGCGGGGAGTTCTCCCGCGAGCCGAACACCCCCGGCGGCACCGGCCCGTGCGCGGCCACCCCGCCCTTGGTGCGGAAGATCTTGCCGTAGCCTTCTTCCCAGTCGATGGCGATGCTCAGCGCATGGCGCAGCTTGCGATTCTTTGCTTGCTGCTCGGGCGTGTCGCCCTTGCCCACCACGGGGTCGAGCCAGTTGAAGCCGAGGTACCAGTTGTTGATGTCAGTCGTGAGCGGGAACTTGAAGCCGCGCTCGGCAAAGAGCCTGGTCACGGCGGGTGAATCATCAGCATCGACGCGGAATTCGACGCCCCATTCCGGGCGTTCGATCTCGGGCACGTCGAGATACCCTTGCTTGAACATCTCCTTGCGTGGGACACGCTCCTTGACGAAGCTGCTCACCACGGTGTCGACAAACGGCAGCGCCTTGCCGCAGTCAGCCAACAAGCCCAATTCGGCATCACCCGGCATGCCTTCGCAGGGGTAGGTCTCGCCGTGGTAGTTGGGGTTTCGCTTCATCACGTGGCGGCGGTCTTGCACATACTCGGTCATCATGAACGGGCCCGTCCCCACCGGCCAGCGGATCAGCGACAAGCCGTTTGCGTTCATGCCCGGCTGCGCATAGAAGGCGTCGGCCTCCCACGGCACCGGTGCGGTGAAGGTCATGGCCAGCCAGTATTTCCACTGCGGGTACTTGCCCTTGATGCGCATGCGCACGGTGTGGCTGCCTACCGCCTCGGCCCCGGCCATGGGCCAACGGCGGAAGTCGAGGAAGGGTTTGTCGAGCGCATCGGCGCCCATGCCGGCGAGCAGCTTCTTGTCTTCGGCCTTGATGAGATCGGCGTATTCCTTCAGGCCCAGCACGTACTCGGAGAACACGGCAAAGATGGGTGCTTCGATGCGCGTGGTGGCGTGGCGTTTCAACGCGTACACATAGTCTTCAGCCACCAGCTCGCGCGTGCCCTGCACGGCAAAGTCCAGCGGTGAGCGGCGCTCGCCCAGTTCGCCCGGCTTGAACGCGTGGTACAGGTACCGGCCCTGTGCATCCTTGGCAAATGCCGGGTGCGGCGCGAAGCGAATGCCGGGCTTGATGCGCACGTCGTAAACGCTTTGCGCCACGGCATCGGGCGGCGCATCGTCGGCCAGGCGGTTGCCGGCCTTGTCCAGAAAATACGGCGCCACCACTTCCACCGCCGCCTTGGGGATCAAGGTGTAGGGGCGCTTGAGGTAGTGGTACCCGTACAGCGGCTCGTAGGTGGAAAAGGTATACGGCGTTTCCGGGTTGCTGTAGGAAGCGGTCGGGTCCAGGTAGCGCGGCGAGCGTTCGTCAAACGAATTGAACAGCGTGTTCTCGGCCGCAGCACTTTCCGGGTACGGGCTGTTGCTGCATGCGGCCAGGCCCAGGCCGAGCCCGATGGCGCCAAGCAGGCGGCAAAACGCGCGCAAGCGCTCAGACCCGCGGGTCATAGAGAAAGCGCCGAACCTTGGTGGCTCGAAGGCGCTGCGAATGCGCATGCGCCGGGTTGATGAGGACATTGATTTCCTCGGAAATGATCACCGAGGGTACGACAAACAACGCCGTGGCAGCGCCATTCAGCCACTTCGAGCCCAGTTGCCTGGACACACTGCCCTCAGGAATGACATCCCAGCCTACCGGCAGCGGCATGGCGAAATGCGCCCGCGCGTTCCAGACATCTTCGGGCACATCGATGCGCACAAGAAAACGGTTCAGCGGCAGTTGAACCCCTGCCGGGCCGAGGTGCGCGCGAGTCTCCCAGGCTGCAAGCGAAATTGAAGTTGACGCATAGGTCACGGCCTGCCCCACAGCATTCCAGCGCCCGCCTTTGGTTGATGCTCCTTTGCCTGCCATGTCTTCGGCCAGCCAACCTGGCGTGTCTGAGGCAATGCGCCAAAGACTCTCTGTCACGCCAACAGGCCCCCGCGCATGCGCTCAAGCAAATCTTCCACAGCACGCTGGCCCTCGGGGTTGCGCAGCATTTCAGCGGGCGTCTTGCCATGAAGCGCCGGCAGCGGTGTGCGTATCCAAACGCTGACCCAGGCTTCGAGGTCGAACGCGGGCAGCAACGCCGGGTCGCCACTCTCCTTGAGCAACTGCTGCAATGTGGACATGACCCGCAGCAAGCCCATGGCCCTGTAACCCGCCGCCTCGGGCAACGACTCGCCGGCCTCTTCCTTGCGCCTGAAGGTGGTATCCGAAACGCCCATCAACTGCATGAGGGAAGCAACAGGCTGCCCAAAAGCGGCGGCCAACAACAGCACGATATGGGTTGGCACGCCGCGCTCAACGGCGTCAAACCGTTGCACCGGCGAATTGGCCTGAACCCGGGCAAGCAGCGCATGCAGGGCCTCTTTCGGCTTGCGCTCAAGATCGCGCTTGCTGACGCTCCAGAACGCCGCCGTTTGCTCGGCCTGGGCAACCGGCTGCGGCGGTGCGACGACCACGGCGCGGGCACGCAACACTGCCTTGGGGTTGCGCCGCAAAGGAGCCGATAGGTTGTTCATGGGGTGGCCTCCATTTGGCGGAAAAGATAGCACCGTTTGGGGGAAAGCCTAGCGTTGGCAAGCGCGTCACCGGCGTCACCACCCCAGCA
>JAYUHT010000268.1:0-5119 GCA_043766725.1 Burkholderiales bacterium
AACGTGGCCGGCGCGCTGGAGCGCATCTACGTGCCCAACCGCGGCGAGAACACGGTGTCGGTGATCGACCCGGCCACGCTGAAGGTGACGCACAAATTCGCGGTGGGCATCCACCCGCAGCACGTGGTGCCGTCTTACGACCTGAAGACGCTGTGGGTGGCCAACAATGCCGAAGGCCGCACCGACGGCAGCCTGACCTCGGTAGACCCCCTCACCGCCAAGCCGGTCAAGAACATTGCGGTGGACGACCCGTACAACATGTACTGGTCGCCCGATGGCCAATACGCCATCGTCGTGGCCGAGGCCTACAAGCGGCTCGACTTCCGCGACCCGGTGACGCTCAAGCTGGCCTACACCATTGCCACGCCGCTGTGCGCCGGCATCAACCACGCTGACTTCGCGCTCGACGGCCGCACGGCCGTGTTCACCTGCGAATTCAACGGCTCCGTCACGAAGATCGACCTGGTCAACCGCAAGGTGCTGGCCACCATCAAGTTATCTCAATACTTTAATCGCCCTGACGCGCTGGCCGTCATCGCCAAGCCCGGCAAGAAGCCCAAGTACGTGCCCGACCCGGCGCAACTCGGCGCGCAAATTTGCACCACGCCGGGCATGCCGCAAGACGTGCGCATCTCGCCCGACGGCAAGACCTACTACGTTGCCGACATGATGGCCGACGGCGTGCACGTGGTGGACAACGCGACCTTCAAGCAAACCGGCTTCATCGAAACCGGCGTGGGCACGCACGGCCTGTACCCCAGCCGCGACGGCAAACAGCTCTACATCGCCAACCGCGGCAGCAATGTCATTCGCGGCAAGCCCAAGGGCCAGGGCAGCGTCTCGGTGCTCGACTTCGCCACGGCCAAGGTGGTGAAGAACTGGCCCGTTCCCGGCGGCGGCAGCCCCGACATGGGCAACGTGAGCGCCGACGGCAAATGGCTGTGGCTGAGCGGCCGCTACGACAACGAGGTCTACCGCTTCAACACCGAAAGCGGTGCGGTCGATCGCATCAAGGTCGGCCGCGAACCGCATGGCCTGACGGTGTGGCCGCAGCCGGGGCGTTACAGCCTGGGGCACACCGGTAACCTGCGCTGAAGAGCCCGCCATGACGCCCTCGCCCACGCGCCCCAACGAACTGCAAGACCTGGCCGCGCTGCACGCGCTGGAGGTACTTGACAGCGAACCCCAGCCCGAGTTCGACGCCCTGGTGCGCGTGGCCAGCACGGTGTGTGGGGTGCCGATTTCGCTGATCAGCCTGATCGACGTTGAGCGCCAATGGTTCAAGGCCAATGTCGGCCTGCCCGGCGAACAGGAAATCCCACGCGACCTGGCCTTTTGCGCCCACACCGTGGCCAGCGGTGACTTGATGGAAGTGCACGACGCCCGGGCCGATGCGCGCTTTGCCAGGCACCCGTTCGTGACGGGCGCGCCCGGCTTTCGCTTTTATGCCGGTGCGCCGCTGCGCATGAGCGACGGCGCCGTGGTGGGCACCCTGTGTGTCATTGACCGCCAGCCGCGCCGGCTCACCGAGGCGCAGCGCAGCGTGCTGCGCGACCTGGCTTGCGCGGTGGTGCAGGCCCTTGAAGGCCGGCGCGCCATGCAGGCCGTGCAGGCCGCTGCACGCGACTTTGCTGACAGCGAGGCCCGTTTTCGCACCTTGAGCGAAAGCTCGCCGCACGGCGTGTTCTATGCCGATGCGGCCGGGGGCTGCGTCTACACGAATGAGCGCTGGCAAGCCCTGTCCGGCCTGAGCAGTGCGGGCAACCTGGGCCGCGGCTGGGCCGCCAGCATCCACCCCGACGAACGCCCCACGGTGCTGGCGCATTGGCTCAAGGCCGCGCAATCGAAGCGCGACTTCGACATGGAATTCCGTCTGTTGCGACCCGAAGGCAGTTTGCGCCAGGTGCATGCGCATGCCCGCTCTGTGGTGGACGCGCTGGGCGAGGTGGTGGGTTACCTGGGCACGGTGCAAGACGTGAGCGAACGCCATGCCCTGCTGGCCGAGTTGGCCACCCGGCAGCAACAGTTGCACGCCCTGTACGAAGCAACGCCCGCAATGCTGCATTCGATCGACGCGCAAGGCCGGTTGCTGATGGTCAGCGACACCTGGCTGGCCAAGCTGGGCTATGCGCGCGAAATGGTGATCGGGCGGCTGTCTTCAGATTTCCTCACCCCGGCGTCGCGCGACAAGGCCCGCGATCTGGTCTTGCCGGCCTTTTTCACGAGCGGCCGTTGTGACGCGGTGGCCTACCAGATGATGGCGCGCGACGGCAGCGTGATCGACGTGCTGCTGTCGGCCATCCTGGAGCGCGACGAGCATGGCGCGCCGCTGCGCAGCCTGGCCGTGGTGGAAGACGTGACGCTGCGCTTGCGCGCCGAACGCGAGCTGCAACACGAGCACGAACGGCTGGCCCACATCATTGCCGCCACCGGCGCCGGCACCTGGGAATGGAACGTGCAAACCGGCGAGATGCGGTTGAACGACAGCAGCGCACAAATGCTGGGCTTCAGCCTGGCCGAGTTGACCGGGCGTTCCGCGCAAAGCCGGCTCGAACGCACCCACCCTGATGACCGCGGCAACACCCTTGAGCAGTACCGCCGCCACCTGGCAGGCGAAACCACCCACTTCGACACCTTGACGCGCGTGCAGCACCGCGACGGCCGCTGGCTGTGGGTGGCCACGCGCGGGCGTGTGATGACGCGAACGCCAACCGGTGCGCCTGAATGGATGTTTGGCACGCAGCTAGACGTTAGCGCCGACAGGGCAGCCCAGCAGGCGCTGCAAGAAGCCAACGAACGTGTGGTGATGGCCACCGACAGCGGCGGCATTGGCATCTTTGACTGGGATGTCACCAGCGGCACGCTGATCTGGGATGCGTGGATGCACCGCTTGTACGGCCTGCCGGTGAGCACGCAGCCGCAACACTATGCGCTGTGGCAGCAGCACCTGCACCCCGACGACCGCGCGGGTGCAGAACAAGCCGTGCAAGCCGCACTGGCCGGGCCGGCCGCGTTCGATACCGAATTTCGCATCGTGCTGGGCAACCGGCAAGTGCGCCATGTGCGCGCCACGGCGCGCGTCACGCGCGATGAGCAGGGCCAGGCGCTGCGCATGGTGGGCGTGAACTGGGACGTGAGCGAGGCGCGCCACATGGCCGCCGAGCTGGCGGCGCAACACGAATTTCTGCATGTCACGCTGCAGTCGATCACCGACGCCGTGATCACCACCGATGCGCAAGGCCAGGTGTTGTGGCTCAACCCGGTGGCCGAACGGCTGACGGGCTGGGCCAACGACCAGGCACAGGGCCGGCGCTTAAGCGAAGTGTTCAACATCATCGATGAGCACAGCCGCGCGCCCCTGGCCAACCCCGTGCAGGCCTGCTTGCAGCAAGGCCAGGCGGTCACCTTGGCGCAGCCCGCCGTGCTGTGCGCGTTGGGTGGGCAGGAATGCGCCATTGAAGACTGCACCTCGCCGATTCGCAACGCGCAGGGCAGCGTGCTGGGGGCGGTGCTGGTGTTTCGCGACGTGACCGTGCGGCGTCGATTAACGAACGAGATGCGTCACAGCGCCAGCCATGACTCGCTGACCGGGTTGGCCAACCGCGCCGAGTTTGAAGTGCGGCTCCAGCGCCTGTTCAACCGCGCCTGCGAAGACGGCAGCCACCATGCGTTGCTGTTCGTCGACCTCGACCAATTCAAGCAGGTCAACGATGCCTGCGGCCATGCCGCCGGCGACGAGCTGCTGCGCCAGGTGAGCATAGTGCTGACAGATGCGGTGCGCGCGCGCGACACCGTGGGCCGCCTGGGCGGCGATGAATTCGCCGTGCTGCTGGAACATTGCGACGCCGGCCAGGCGCAGCGCGTGGCGCAGCAGATTTGCGAACGCGTGGAACGGTTTCGCTACAGCCACGATGGCCGGCACTTCCACATTGGCGCCAGCATTGGGCTGGTGCCGCTGGATCAACGCTGGCCCGACACCGCCGCAGCGCTGCAAGCGGCTGATACGGCCTGCTATGCCGCCAAGGCGAGCGGGCGCAACCGTGTGCACTGCTTGCTGGAAGTGCCTGAGCCTGCTGCAAGCGCCGTGCCACCAGACGCTGCAAACAACGTCAGTGATGTGAAACTTTAGTCGCCCTTGGCACCGGCCTCGAACCAACGCTTGATGGCGGCCCGTTCGAATTCGGTGATCTGCGTGGCATTGTTCTGCGGCATCAGCCGCGTCACCACTGCTTGTTGGTAAACGGCTTGCGCATGCTGGCGCAACAGCGCGGGCGTGTGCAGGGCCACGCCCTTTTGCTGCACCACCGCGTTGTGGCACATCGCGCAGCGCTGCTGCACGATGGCGTTGACCTGTTCCACGCCACCAGCGCCTGCCACGGCCACGGCGGGCGGCGGCGCGGCAGGTGCCAGCGCCACGCCCAGCACGACCAGCAACGCCGCCCCAGCGGCCACGACACCCCAGGGTGGCGCCACGCCCTTCACATGGGCCTTGTGCCGCGCCACGAAGAAGTGGCGAATCATGGCGCCGGCCAGCATCAGCGCCACCAACACCAGCCAGTTGTGGCGCCCCTGGTAGAGCCAGCCGTAATGGTTGCTCAGCATGGCCACCAGCACCGGCACGGTGAAATAGGTGTTGTGCACGCTGCGCTGTTTGGCGCGCCGGCCGTGGATGGCCGCCACCGGTTGGCCCGCCTTCATCTGTGCCACCACCTTGCGCTGGCCGGGGATGATGAGGAAGAAGACGTTGGCGCTCATCGCCGTGGCCAGCATGGCGCCGATCATCAGAAATGCCGCGCGGCCGGCAAAGAGCTGGCACGCCAAATAGGCCGCGGCCACCACGAAGGCGGTGACCAAACCGCCGACCATCAAGTCACCGTTCTCTCTCTCGCCCAGCGCGCGGCAGATGGCGTCGTAGACCAACCAGAACGCCACCAGCAGGCCCAGCGCCGCGGCCACGGCGGCGGCGGGCTGCCAGTCGAAGACGTTGCGGTCGATCAGGTAGGTGGCCGGGTTGAACAGGTACATCGCCACGAACAGCGCGAAGCCCGTCATCCAGGTGGAATAGCTCTCCCAGTAGAACCAGTGCAGCTCGGTGTGGATCTTCTTGGGCGCCAGCATG
>JAYUHT010000269.1:0-5114 GCA_043766725.1 Burkholderiales bacterium
GTTCGGCTGGCTCCATTCGCCGCCGCTGGCGTCGCCTTCGGCTTCATCGAACTTGCCCAGCACGTTTGGCCGCACATCGGCGCGCCAGTTGTAGAGCTCGTCCTTGAGCTGGTATTCGATGACCTGGCGCTTTTCTTCCACCACCAGAATTTCGCTCAAGCCCTGCGCAAATTCGCGCGTGATGGTGGCTTCCAGCGGCCACACCACGTTCACCTTGTGCAGCCGGATGCCGATGTGCCGGCAGGTGTCGTCGTCCAGCCCCAGGTCAGCCAAGGCCTGGCGCGTGTCATTGAAGGCCTTGCCGCTGGCGATGATGCCGAAGCGGTCGGCCGGCCCCTCTATAACGTTATGGTTAAGCCGGTTGGCGCGCACATAAGCCAGCGCCGCGTACCACTTGTGGTCGAACAAGCGCGCTTCCTGCACCAGCGCGGTGTCGGGCCAGCGGATGTGCAGGCCGCCCGGCGGCATGGCGAAGTCTTCGGGCAGGATGATCTTCACGCGGTCGGGCGAGACATCGATGCTCGCCGCCGACTCCACCACTTCCTGAATCGTCTTCATCGAGGCCCACACCCCGGCGAAGCGGCTCATGGCAAAGGCGTGAATGCCCATGTCCAGGATGTCTTGCACGCTGCTGGGAAAAAACACCGGCAGCCCGCAGGCCTTGAAGATGTGGTCGCTCTGGTGCGCGGCGGTGCTGCTCTTGGCCACATGGTCGTCGCCGGCGATGGCGATGACCCCGCCATGCGGCGCGGTGCCGGCCATGTTGGCGTGCTTGAAGACATCGCTGCAGCGGTCCACCCCCGGGCCCTTGCCATACCAGATGCCGAATACGCCGTCGTACTTCTTGCTCGCCGGGTCGAACTCGATCTGCTGCGTGCCCCACAGCGCGGTGGCGGCCAGCTCTTCGTTGACGCCCGGCTGGAACACCACATGGTGCTCGGCCAGGTGTTTCTTGGCCGCCCACAAGGCCTGGTCATAGCCGCCCAGCGGTGAGCCGCGGTAGCCGCTGATGAAGCCCGCGGTGTTCAGCCCCGCAGCGGCGTCGCGCACGCGCTGCAGCATCGGCAGGCGCACCAGGGCCTGCACACCGCTCATGAACGCACGGCCGGCGGCCAGGCTGTATTTGTCGTCGAGGGTGACGCTTTCCAGCGCCTTGCGCACAGCGTCGGGCAGGGGGGCGTTCATACGAGGCAGGCTCCTGTGCATGGGCGCTTTAGGCGCGAGCACGCAGTGTAGGTTTTCGCCCGGCATGCGGCAGCCGTGGTTTACGGCGATACCCCAAGTGGCCACAACACCCACAGCCGCAAGACCTGGCGCATGCGCCCGGCCTGGGCTTCGGCGTTGCCGTCCCAGCCCCAGAAGTAGTCAGCCCGCACCGCGCCTTGAATGGCGCCACCCGTGTCTTGTGCCAGCACCAGGCGCTGCAGCGGGGTTTGTGTGAGCGGCTCGGTGCTGTCGAGCCAGACCAGGCTGCCATAGGGCAGGCTGGCGGGGTCGACGGCGATCGAACGCCCCGGCGTCAGCGCGATGCCCTGCGCGCCGCGCGGGCCGAGTTGCGGGTCGGGCAAGGCCTCCTCGCGGAAGAAGACCATGCGCGGGTTGGCCCAGAGCATTTCCTGCACGCGCTTCGGGTTCGTACGCGCCCAGTCCTTGATGGCCGGCCAGGAGGCCGCGGCCGCGGCCATTTCGCCCTGGTCAACCAACCAGCGCCCCACCGAGCGATACGGCAAGTCGTTGTGGCCGGCAAAGGCCAGACGCACGGTTTCGCCGCTGTTCAAACGCAACCGGCCCGTGCCTTGCACTTGCAGCAACAAGGCATCGAGCGGGTCGGCCACATAGGCAATCTCGCGCCCGCGCACGGCTTGCTGCGCCTCGGGCAGGGTGTCGAGCTGCTGGCGGCTCCAATACGGCCGGCGCGTGGCCAGGTCGGCCGGTGGGCGATACAAGGGGTGGCGAAAACGCCCCTGCGCGGTGCGGCTGGCCTCGATCAGCGGCTCGAAGTAGCCGGTGAGCAGGCCCTGCACCTGACCGTCGTGGCCGCTGATGCGATAGGGCACCAGCCGCGTCATCAGCCATTCCCGGGTGGCCACATCGTTCATGGCCGGCACCAGCGTCACCTGGGCGCACAGCCGCTCCCAGCCGGGCGCGGGGCGTTGGCAACTGCGTTGCAAGGCGGGCCAGATTTCACTGGCGCGCTCGGCGCCCCAACCGGGCAGCTCGGCGAAAGTGGCGCGCGTCCACAGGCTCTTTTCGCGCCGCCACTGCGCTGCCGCGGGCGCACTGGCCTGGGCCGTGGGCGGGGGTGGTTGAGCGGGTGGCGACCGCGTTGGCCCGTCTGCGGCACAGCCCCACAGCGTGCCGATAATGGCCGCCACTCCCAGACGGAACCAAAGACCAAGCATGTGGCTGATTCTTGTGGAAGCCCTGGCCGCAGGGCTGATCTTGGTGTTCATCGTCTGGTGGGTGATGTTCGCCGGGCGCAAGCGCGGCGAACGCCAAGACGACTCTCGCCACTGACGCTGGCCCGCGCCACGCGCTTCAGTGCAAGACCGAATCGCGGGCGAGGCGAAAGCTGGGCACCGGCGCGCTGAAAGGTTGCGCGTCTTCGGTCATGCAAAAGAAGGTGCCTTCCATGCTGCCGTGCGGCGTGGCCAGGCGCGTCCAGCTCGTGTATTCGAACTGCTCGCCCGGACGCAACAGCGGCTGGTGGCCGACCACGGCCAGGCCTCGCACCTCTTCGACATGGCCGGTGGCATCGGTCACCTTCCAGTGCCGCGCCACCAGCTGGGCAGTGATGCTGCCGGTGTTGCGGATGGTCACCGTGTACGAAAAGGCGAACGGACCCTCGGGCAGCTTGCTCTGCTCGGGCAGGTACTCCGGCTTGGCGGTGCAGGTGAACTGGGCTTGACTCATCGGCGCTGATTGTAGGCAGCGCCCTAGAATTTCAAGCCCACCTGTCCCGGTACCCTCATGGCCAGCTACCGCATCGCCCCGAGCCTGCTCTCAGCCGACTTCGCCCGCCTGGGCGACGAGGTGCGTGACGTCATCAAGGCCGGCGCCGACTGGATCCACTTCGACGTGATGGACAACCACTACGTGCCCAACCTCACCTTCGGGCCCATGGTCTGCGCCGCGTTGCGCAAACATGCAGCTCAAGCGGACGGCACACCCGTGCCGATCGACGTGCACCTGATGGTGCAGCCGGTCGATGCCCTGGCCGTGGCCTTCGCCCAGGCCGGGGCTAATGTCGTCAGCTTCCACCCCGACGCCAGCACGCATGTCGACCGCACGCTGCAACTCATCCGCGCCGAAGGTTGCCAGGCCGGGCTGGTGTTCAACCCGGCGCAGCCGCTGGATGTGCTCGACTGGGTGATCGACAAGGTCGACCTGATTCTGGTGATGAGCGTGAACCCCGGCTTCGGCGGCCAGAGTTTTATCGACAGTGCGCTGCGCAAGATCGAGGCCGCGCGCCGGCGCATTGATGCCACCGGCCGCGACATCCGGCTGGAGGTGGATGGCGGCATCAAGGCCGACAACATCCGCCGCGCCGCGGATGCCGGGGCCGACACCTTCGTGGCCGGCAGCGCGATCTTCGGTGCGAGCAATTACGCCGCGGCGATCAGCGCCATGCGCGCGCAGCTCTAGCGGCCTGATCAAGCAATCACGCCCTCGCGCTGCAAGGCCTGTAGCGCGGCTTCGTCCAGCCCCAGCATTTGTGCCAGCAGCGCCAGCGTGTGCTCGCCGCCACGCGGCCCGGCGGCCGGCGGCACACGCAGGCAGGTGTTAGACGACAAGGGCGACGCCGACGTCAGCCAACTGCCCGCGCCGGGGTGGTGCACCTGCTTGAACATCGGGTTGGCTTCGCTGCAGCGCGGGTCTTCGGCCAGCATCTGCGCAAAGCTGCGGTACGGGCCCCACAGCGCGCCGGCAGCGCTGAGCGCAACACCCGCCTCGGCCTGGTTGTGCGCCGCAAACCAGGGCGCCAGGGCGGCGCTGATCAGGCCGCGTGCCTGGTAGCGCGCGGCGTCACCAACGAGGCTGAAGCCCAGCGCAGCGGCCGCGCTTCCGAGTTTGGCGGCGCTGCCGGTGGCCTTGAGCAGGGCCTGCCATTGCCGTTCTGTGACGGCAACCACCATCACGTGGCGGGCGTCGGCGGTGGCGAAGCTGTCGCCATAGGCGCCGTAGAGCTGGTTGCCGTCAGCTTGCCGTTGCGTGCCGTTGACTTGCACGTCGGCCAGGTAGGCCAGGTTCGAGGCCGTGGCCATGGCCACGTCGCTCAGGCTGAGCTGGAGGCGCTGGCCCTGGCCGGTGCGTTGCCAATGCCGCTCGGCGGCCACCACGGCCAGCGCGATGTGCAGCCCGGCGGCCACGTCCCAGGCCGGCAACACATGGTTCACCGGCTGCTGCCCGCTGCCGGTGAGCAAGGGGAACCCGACCGCGCTGTTGACGGTGTAGTCCACCGCGTTGCCGCCGTCGGGCGAGCCACTGAGCTGGACCATGATCAGATCGGCGCGCAGCCCTCGCAGCGCCTCGTAGGCCAGTTCACCATCAACGCCCAGGTTGGTGATGAACACCGGCGGCGCATCGGGCGGCGCAGCGCAAATGAGCCGCTGCATCAGCGCGCGGCCCGGCGGCGAACGCAGGTTCAATTCGACCGACTGTTTGCCGCGGTTCAGGCTGGCCCAGTACAGGCTCACGCCCTCGGCATTCAGCGGGTGGCGGCGGCGGTCGATGTTGCCGCCGATCGGGTCCACGCGCAGCACCTGCGCGCCGAGTTGCGCCAGCGTCAGGCCGGCCAGCGGCGCAGCCACGAAGGCCGAAAATTCAACCACGCGCAAGCCATCAAGCAACGGTTTCATGCCCCGCCTTTCATCGTTCACTTCACGCTGAGTTGTTGTTGCGCATCCTGCACCAGCACGCCGTCGCGCAGCAGGCCTTCGAGCACCTTTTGTGCATGCTCCGCGCCACCGCCCAGGCGCACGAACAAGGGCGCCGAGCACATCCACGCGATGAGCGCGCTGCGCGCCACGCGCTGCTGCGCCAAAAGGTGAAACATCACCAGCGCACGGAATGCATAGCGCACATGGCTGGCCGGCTCGGCAGCGAAGCGCGCC
>JAYUHT010000270.1:0-5100 GCA_043766725.1 Burkholderiales bacterium
CGAGAGCAAGATCAACATGTGGCTTGAACGGCAGCAAACAAAGGAGTCACGAAGGCGAAACGTGGCGGCGCAACAATGCTGGCTGCCTTGTTCAAATCAACGGGAGGTTTTCCCATGGTCAGATTGTCACCGCTGGCGCTGCGCCGGTTGCTTGTTGGCACGGCGTTCATGGCTGCGGCTCATGCCCAGGCCACTGGCCTGGCGACTTGCGATTCCGGCCCGAAGAGCGGCTGGCAGCCGCAGGCCAAGCTGGAAGAAATGCTCACCGCGCAGGGTTGGAAGGTGCGCCGCATCAAGGAAGACGGCGGCTGCTACGAGGTGTATGCGCTGAACGACAAGGGCGAGCGTGTGGAGGCCTACTTCCACCCGGTGACGCTGGCATCCGTTCCCACCACCCCGCGTTGAGCGCCATGGCGCCGCGGCAGGGCCCGGTGGCGGTGTGGAGCCTGCCGGTGCGCCTGCTGCATTGGGCATTGGCGCTGGCCGTTGTGGCGGCGCTTGCCACGCACGAAGCTGGGCGCATTCACGAGTGGGTGGGCTATGGCGCGCTGGCGCTGGCGGCGCTGCGTGTGGTGTTGGGCTTGATCGGCCCACGCAGCATGCGGTTTACCGCTTTTGTGCGCGCACCGAACGTGGCTTGGGCCTATGCACGCGATGTGCTGCAGGGCGGTGAACGCCGCTACCTGAACCACAACCCGCTGGGCGGCTGGATGATCGTGGCGCTGCTCGGCTTTGGCGTGCTGGCTGGGGCCAGCGGCGCGTTGTACGTGACCGATGCGTGGTGGGGCGTGGCCTGGTTGGGCAATGTGCACGATGCCAGCGGGCAGGCGTTTTACCTGCTGGTGCCGCTGCATGTGGGCGGGGTTCTGCTGGCGTCACTTCGGCACCGGGAGAACCTGGCCGCGGCCATGGTGCATGGCCGCAAGCGGGCAGCGGCGGGCGACGATGTGGCCTGATCAGATCGCAGCGCTCACCTGAAGTCGCGGCTGTGCGTGACCAGCCCGTGCAGCAGCTCGGTGTGGTCAACCAACCTGCGCGCCACCAGGTGGCGCACTTCGCCCTGGCTTTGCCAGGTGCCGTAAACGGTGAGCAGCCGGCTGCCCATGAGCGCGCGCCGGTAGGCCAGGGCCACCGCCGGCCAGACGATGATGTTGACGCTGCCGGTCTCGTCTTCCAGCGTCACGAACACCACACCCTTGGCCGTTTCGGGCCGCTGCCGGTGCGTGACCAGGCCGCTGGCGCGTGCCACCTGGCCGTTTCGCGCCTGGCGCAACTGCGCTGCCGGCTGCACCTTGAAGTTAGCCATCTGCGCCCGCAGCAAGGCCAGCGGGTGGGTGTTCAAAGACAAACCGGTGGCGCGGTAGTCGGCCAGCATCTCTTGCGCCGGCAGCGGCGCAGGCAGTTGCGCAGTGGCCTCTTGCGTGCGCGTGGCTTTGAGCAGCGGCGTGGCGCGGGCATCGATGCCGGCCACGCCCCAGGCCGCCTGGTGGCGGTGCCCGGCCAGGCCTTGCAGGGCGCCGGATTCAGCCAACTGGCGCAACGCCAGCGCATCGAGCCCGGCGCGGCGGGCCAGGTCTTCGGCATTCGCAAAAGGAGCCTGCGCGCGTGCAGCCAGCAAGCGCTGCGCGGCGCCTTCAGCGAAACCGCTGATGCGGCTCAAACCCAGGCGCACGGCATAAAGTTCATCTGCACCTGCGTGCAACACGGTGTCCCATTCGCTGCACAGCACATCCACCGCCAGCACCGCCACGCCATGTTCGCGCGCATCGCGCACCAGTTGCGCCGGGGCATAAAAGCCCATCGGCTGGCTGTTCAGCAAGGCGGCCAAAAACGCATCAGGGTGGTGGTGCTTGAGCCAGGCGCTCACGTACACGAGCAGGGCAAAACTGGCGGCGTGGCTTTCAGGAAAGCCGTATTCGCCAAAGCCTTCAATTTGCTTGAAGATGGCCTGGGCGTATTCCAGCGCATAGCCTTTTTCAACCATGCGGCCCACCAGCCGGTCATAGAACGGCCCCAGGCCGCCCTTGCGCTTCCAGGCCGCCATGGCGCGGCGCAGGGCGTCGGCCTCGCCGGGCGTGAAGTCGGCTGCCAGGATGGCGAGCTGCATCACCTGCTCTTGAAAGATCGGCACCCCCAGCGTGCGCGCCAACGCCTGACGCACTTCTTCGCTGGGGTAGACCACGGGCTCCTCGCCCGAGCGCCGGCGCAAGTAGGGGTGGACCATGCCGCCCTGAATGGGCCCGGGCCGCACGATGGCGACTTCGATCACCAGGTCATAAAAACTGCGCGGCTGCAAGCGCGGCAACATGCTCATCTGCGCCCGGCTTTCAACCTGGAAGGTGCCCACGCTGTCGCCTTTGCAGAGCATGGCGTACACGGCCGCGTCTTCGGCCGGCACCTGCTGCATGCTGAACGTTTCCAACCCCTGCTTGAAGGCGACAAAGGCGAGCGCGCGGCGAATGGCCGAGAGCATGCCCAGGGCCAGGATGTCGACCTTGATCAGGCCCAGGGCATCGAGATCGTCTTTGTCCCACTGGATGACGCTGCGCCCGGCCATGGCGGCGTTTTCCACCGGCACCAGGCGCGACAGATCTTCGCGCGCGATGACAAAGCCGCCGGGGTGCTGGCTCAAGTGGCGTGGAAAGCCAATCATCAGTTCCGTTAACTCTAACCATAGGCGGCAGCTGCGCTCGCTGGCGTCGAAGCCGTTGTCGCTCAAGACTTCGGCGCCCACGCTGCGCGAGTGGCCGTGCGCCGCCTTGGCCACGGCATCGATGCGCTGCAAATCAAACCCCAATGCGCGGCCCACATCGCGCAGCGCCGAGCGCGGCCGGTAGCTGATGACCACGCCGGTGAGCGCGGCGCGGTGGCGGCCGTACTTGCGGTAGACGTACTGGATGACTTCTTCGCGGCGCTGGTGTTCGAAGTCGACATCGATATCGGGCGGCTCGTTGCGCTCGGCGCTGATGAAACGCTCGAACAGCAGGCTCATGCGCGCCGGGTCGACTTCGGTGATGCCCAGGCAATAGCACACGGCTGAATTGGCTGCGCTGCCGCGGCCCTGGCACAAGATGCCCTGGGCACGGGCCCAGTGAACGATGTCGGCCACGGTGAGGAAGTAGGGCTCGAACTTGAGCTGGCCAATCAAGGCCAGCTCATGCTCCAGCGCGGCGCGCACGGCTGGCGGCACGCCGCCGGCAAAGCGGCGCGCGGCACCTTCTTCGGTGAGCGTGCGCAACCAGCTCTCCGGCGTGTGGCCGGCCGGGACGATTTCTTCCGGGTATTCGTAGCGCAACTCGTTGAGCGAAAAGACGCAGCTCGATGCAATGGTTAACGTGGCCTGCAACCATTCGGGCCGGTACAACTGGGCCAGGCGGGCACGCGAACGCAAATGCGCTTCGGCGTTGGCCGCCAGGGCGTGGCCGGCTTCGGCCACGCTGGTCTTCAAGCGCGTGGCGGTGAGCACATCGAGCAGCGGCTTGCGCGAGCGCGCATGCATGCGCACGGCACCACTTGCCACCAGCGGCAAGCCCGTGAAAGCCGCCACCCGCTCCAGCGTGGCCAGCATGCGCGCTTCATGCGGGCGGCGCAGCAGCGCCACGGCGATGGCGCAGCGCGGCTCGTTGCCTTGGCTGCCACCGCCGCTGCCGAACCAGGTTTTCAGCCACATGGCGTGCGCGAACACGGCTTCGAAGGTTTGATCGGGCTCGGGCACCAGCAGGGCAAAACAGCCCGGCATCCCAGCCAGGTAAGGGGCATTGGGCACGCGCCCTTCGACATCACCCGCCAAGGCCTCGTAGCTGCCCTTGGCCGCGCGCCGGCGTGCCACGGTGACCCACTGCGACAAGTTGCCGTAACCACGGCGCGACTGGGCCAGCAGCAACAAACGCGCACCAGCGCCGGTGGGGTGAGAACTGCGGGGTGGGGGCGTTCTGGCCAAGCGCATTTCGGCGCCAACGATGAGCCTCAACCCCTGCTCGCGCGCGGCCTCGTGTGCACGCACCACACCGGCCAGCGAGCACTCGTCCGTCAACGCCAGCGCGCTGTAGCCACGCAAGCGCGCCTGGGTGACGAGCTCGTGCGGGTGCGAAGCGCCGCTCAGAAAGCTGAAGTTGCTGTGGCAGTGAAGCTCGGCGTAATCGGGCAGGCGCGGTAACACGGTTCGGGTTCGCGGGCAAAGCGGGCGCCACCTGGGCGCGGGGACGGCACGCCGGGCGTGGGCACCATTGGCTTGGTGGCAGGGGCCGCAGCGGGCGGCACGATCAAGCCCATGCCATCGAGCGCATCGAGCGGGCTGCGCACGGCGCCGCCACCAAGATTGAGCACATGGGTGTAGATCATGGTGGTGGTGACGTCGGCATGACCGAGCAGCTCTTGCACGGTGCGGATGTCGTACCCGGCCAGCAGCAAATGCGTGGCGAAAGAGTGGCGCAGCGTGTGCGGGCTGGCAAGCTTGTTGATTTCAGCGGCTTCCAGGGCGCGCTTGAAAGCGCGTTGGAACGAACCGTCGTACAGATGGTGGCGGCGTATGCCGGCGCCGCGTGGGTCGACCGAAGGTTCAGCTTGCGGAAAGACCCAGAACCAGGCCCACGAAACGGTGGCCCGCTGGTACTTGCGTGCCAAAGCATAGGGCACCTCTACCCCGGGCAGCCCACAGGCGCGATCGGCAGCCCACACCGCATGCGCGGCGGCCAACTGGGCGCGCAGGGGTGCTTCGAGCGATGCCGGCAACATCACCACGCGGTCTTTACCGCCTTTGCCATGACGCACCACGACGGCACGGCGTTCAAATTCAATGTCTTTAACACGCAGCCTCAGGCCTTCCATCAGCCGCATGCCCGTGCCATAGAGCAGGCGGGCAAACAAGCCGTAGGGCGCTGTACCCTGCGGCAACGAAGCTGATACATCTGTCTGCGGCTGCTGTTGCTGCTGTTGTGGTTGTGGTTGCCGATTTAGCGCCGCCATCAAGCGGCTGATCTCTTCATGAGACAACACCACCGGTAAGCGACGCTCGTACTTGGGGCGGCCGATCTCATGCATCCACGGCATGCTTTGATTCAAGACTTTCTGATACAGAAACAACAGCGCTGACAAGGCCTG
>JAYUHT010000271.1:0-13382 GCA_043766725.1 Burkholderiales bacterium
TGGCGCGCACCACACCCGAGCAGGCGGCCCTGGCCATCATCGGTGCCATTGAGTCGGGCCAGCCGCGGCTGCTGATCGGGCGCGATGCGCAGCTCGGCGACTTGCTTTACCGCCTGGCGCCCACCAAGGTATCGGGCTGGTTCATGGCCTTGGCGCGGCGCCGGCGCGGCGGCTGAGGCGCCGCGGCTTGGCCCGCGCAGGCGCTGGTTACTTCACCTATCCGGCGCAGCGAAGCGTCATACAGAATGATGATGAAGCCTTCGCGATAAACCACAACGATGCAAAGCGGCCCGGCCAGTGATTCACCGCCCACCAACGGCTGGCCGCTGATCCTGACGCTGCATCTTGAGGGTTCGCTGTTGACCGCTTTCGCCACCGACGGGCATGGTCTGTTTTGTCACGGCGCCCTGGCCTTGGGTGGCGCACCCGCGCTGCCGGCAAGCGTGGCGGCGCTGTTGGCCAGCTGGCCGCGCCACGAGTTGCCGCACCCGCACCCCCGCCTGCCACGCCTGCCACGCCTGCACCTGCAACTGCCCCTGGCGTTGGACGCCCTACCCTGGGAGGCATGCCGGCTGGTGGCGCCAGGCCGAGCCAGCGCGCATCGTGATGAGCGCCCTGGTGAGCGCCTGGGTGAGCGTTTTAGCGTGCTGCGCCAGGTGCTCGACGGCCAGGCCGCAATCGGCCCGGCGCCCGGCCCGGTCACCGCGCCGCGCCCGAGCCACGGCCTGCGCCTGGCCAGCCCCGGCTTACCAGCCAGCCAGGCGCCGGGCCTGGTGGTGCACCACACGCCGCTGGCAGACCTGGACGCCTTCATGGCCCTGGCGCAAAACCATGAGGTGATCGACCTGCGCGCATGCGCCGTGGCCCAGCCGGCGTGGCTGGCCGGCTTGCCCGCCGGCACATCGGCCGCCTTGATGTTGCTGGCCTTGCCGCAGGGCGCCGCCGCGCAGTGGGGCCGCTGGGCCCTGGCGGCCAAGGCGGCAGGGGTGGCGGCTTGGGCACCGGGTGCGCCGGCGCTGCGCGGGCCCGGCGCTGGTGATGATGACGAGCTGCTCGCGCTGTGCCGACTCTGGGCCCACGGCGGCAGCCTGGGTGATGCGACGTCAATGTCGATGGCGATGACCAGGAGCATCACCGCCATCACCACCACAACCACAACCACAACCAACAAAGCCACCGCCGCGCAGCGCAGGCGCTCGCAAACCGGCCAAGCCCTGCCGCGCCTGTACGGCGACGCCTGGCTGCCGCGCGCCGCTGACGACGAAACCCCGGACGACACGCCGCTGTTCGAAGACGGCTTGCGCCAGGTCACGGCCATGTCGTTCGACCTGGTCGGTTCCACGCGCTTGATGTCGCAATGGGGCAACGAGCGCTACAGCCAGGTGTTGGCGGCGTTCCATGCCTGTTGCCGCGAGGTGATCGAGCGCCATGACGGGCTGATGGACGACCCGCAGGGCGACGATGGCCTGATGGCCTACTTCGGCATGCCCGTGGCCAGCGAAACCGCTGCCGCCCAGGCCGTGCGCGCCGGGCTGCGCATGGTGCCGGCGGTGGCCGAGCTGGGCATGCGGTTGCGTGTGGGCGTTGCCACCGGCCAGGTGGCGGTGGCCGGCGGCCAGCCCGTCGGCCTGCCGGTGCACTTGGCGGCGCGGCTGCAAAGCGCGGCCGCGCCGGGCACGGTGCTGGTGGCCGAAAGCACGCGCGCACTGGTGGCTGATTTGGCTGACACCCTGGTGCTGGTGCCCGAATTCCATGCGGTGTCGTTCAAGGGCATTGCCGGCCCGCAGTCAGCCTACCGCGCCGAGCCCCTGGCGGACGGCCCGGCCCCCTTGGCCCTGGCCGAGCCGCCCGCATTGGCCGCGTTCCTGGGGCGCGAAGCCGAACTGAGCCTGCTGCTCGAAGGCTTTGGCCGCGCCAGCGCCGGTGCTGGCCAGGTGCTGCTGGTGCAAGGCGAAGCCGGCATCGGCAAGTCGCGGCTGCTGCGCGAATTCCGCGCCGCGCTGCACGCCGGCGGCCACGCCGTGCTGCACTGCCGCTGCACGCCTGAAGGCTCTGCCACGGCCTACTCGGCGCTGCTGGTGGCGCTGCGCGAATTCATCGGCCTGCGCGAAACCGACGCACCCGCGAGTGCGCGCGCCAAAGTGGCTGCGCTGCTCAGTGGGCCACCTTGGCAGCTTGACGACGAAGCGGCGTCGCTGTTCCTGGCCCTGCTCTACCCCGGCCTGGCCGGCGCCAGGGCCCCCGCCGCCGAGCGGGCGCGCGAACGCACGCTGGCCTTGTTGCTATCGATGGTCAGCACGGCGGCGCGGGCCGCGGTGTTGTGCATCACGATCGACGATGTGCATTGGGTCGATCCGTCGACGGCCGAATTCCTGGCCCGGCTGGCCGGCCAGGCCGGCGCCATGCCGCTGATGATCATCGCCAGCGCGCGCAGCGGCCTGCCGCTGCCCTGGCAGCCCCCTGCCGCCAGCGCCCGCCTCACCCTGCGCGGATTGGGCGAAGACGCCGCGCTCGCGCTGGTCAGCCAGGTTTGTGCCCACACCCCGGGCCTGGCGCCCGATGTGCTGGTCTGGCTGGCCCAGCGCGGCGACGGTGTGCCGCTGTTCCTGGAGGAGTCCGCGCGCATGGCCGCGCGCGCGGCGGCCGAGCCGGGCGGCAGGCTGCGCCAGCAAGACATTCCAGCGCGCCTGCAAGACCTGCTGATGGCCCGGCTCGACAGCGTCGGCGCGGCGCGCAGCGTGGCCCAGATCGGCGCCGTGCTGGGGCGCGAATTCAGCACCGAACTGTTGCAGGCCGTGGTGCATGACAGCGGCGCGGCGCTGCCGCCGGCGCGCGTTGAACAGCACCTGGCCACGCTGCTCGCAGCCGGGCTGCTGCTGCGCGCCGGCGCGCAGGCCGAGCCGGGTTTTCGCTTTCGCCATGCGCTGATCCGCGACACCGCGTACGCCTCGCTGTGGGAGCGCGACCGCAAGGGCACGCACGAGCAGGTGGCCGCCACGCTGAAGGCCGGCTTCGCGGCCAAGCTGGCGTTGCAGCCCGAGCTGTTGGCCCACCACCTGGCGCAGGCCGGCCTGGCCTGGCCGGCCTTGCAGGCCTATGAGGCCGCAGCGCGCGGCGCCGCGGCGCGCTCGGCGCACCACGAGGCCATCAAGCTGGCCCGCCGCGGCCTGGAGTTGGCCGCCCAGTTGCCGCAACGGCCCGAGCACCAGCGCTGCGAGTTGCGTTTGCAGTTGTTGCTGGCCGCGCGCCACATCGCGGTTGAAGGCTATGGCGCGGCGCAGGTCGAAGCTGCCTACCTGCGCGCCGGTGAACTGTGCACTGCCCTGGGCGACACGGCGGCGCGCGTGCGCGTGGGCCTGGGCCTGGAGGGCTACTACTTCATGCGGGCCGATTTCCAGCGCGCCCTGGCCTTGGCCGATGAAGCCGCACGGGCCGGCACGGGCGATGTGCTGCAAGCCATTCAAACCGACTGGGCGCGCGCCAACGTGCGCTGGCACCAGGGTGACCTGCCCACCGCGCTGAGCCTGATGGACGGCTGCTTGCAGCGCTACCAGCCCACGATGTTCAAGCCCGGCGCGTTGCAAGACCCGGCCGTGATGTGCCTGTGCTATTCGGCCTGGGGCTTGTGGGAACGCGGCGAGCTGGCGCTGGCGTTGCAGCGCGTGGCGCATGCCCTGGCCCTGGCGAGTGAACTCAAGCACCCCTTCAGCCAGGGCGAGGCGCATGGCTTCGCCGCCAGCCTGCACTTGTTCATGGGCGAGCCGGCGGCCGGGTTGCGCCAGGCCGACCAGGCCATTGCCATCTGTGAAGAGGGCGGTTTTGCCGTCTGGGCCGCGCACGCCCACATGATGCGCGGGCGCTGCCGCGTGGCGCTGGGCGATGTGGCCGGTGGCTTGCAGGAAATGGCCCAGGCCTATGCCAACTGGTTGGCCACCGGCGCGGTGGTGACGCGCCCGCTGTACCTGGCTTTGCAGGCCGAAGGTTTGATGCTGGCCGGCGACAGCGCCGCGGCATTGAGCCTGCTGGCACAAGCCGAGGCCACGGCGCGGCAGAACAACGAGCTGTACCACCTGGCCGAGGTGTTGCGCCTGTGCGGCCTGGCCCACTTGCAACAAGACGGGCCGGCCACGGCGCAGCGAGCGCAGGCACGCCAGGCATTCATGCAGGCCCACGCGCTGGCGCTGCGCCAGGGCAAGCGCATGTTCGCGCTGCGCAGCGCACTGGCCTTGCTGCGTTGCGCCAAAGGCAAGGCGCAGCAGGCGCAAGACCGCCTGCGCCTGCAAGCACGGCCGGCCGAACTGCCCGACGAGCCGCACCACGCCGAGTTGCAGGCGGCCAAGCGGCAAGTCGAAGAACAAACATGAACCGAGTTTCCAAGGGGGGTGACCATGGCCGAGCGCAGAGCATTCAACTTCAACGAATACGAGCCGGAGAAGCAGACCGCGTTCGAGAGCAATCGCATCCTGGTTGTGTGACGACGCTGACCGGCGCGCGCTGTATGACGCGCTGGCCGTACAGAAATGCGCGCTGGCCTTCGCCAGCCGTGCGCATGTTGAAGACGATCCTGCCCCGCCCCTTGGCACGCAGCGCCCGGCCGGTCACAGCCAGGTGGCGCTGATCACCGAGCGTGCAGACATCGAGCACGTGCTGTGCAACACGCAAACCTTCAGCAACATTCCCTACAGCGTGCTGGGCACGGGCTCGTTCATGCTGGCGCTGGCACCCGGCGGCGCGCACGACACGCAGCGCAAGGCGCTGACGGCCGCGCTGCCCGGCCCGGCCGACGGCCAACTGATTGAACGCCTGGCCGAGCAGGCCATGCAACAAGCCGCGGCCGCCTTCCTGGGCGCCAAGCAGTTCGATCTTGCCGTGCTGGCCGAGGCCGCAGCGCTGCGCCTGTGCAGCCTGCTGTTTGGCTACGCGGCGCGCGACATGCCGGTGCTGGAAGACGCGCTGCGCAAGGTCTACCGCGCCTTGAACTACCAGATGCTGGGGCGCCATTTCGTCAGCGAGCCGCTGGCCATCGCGGCCGCGCGCGAGGCCATGGCGCGGCTGCTGGCGCGCACTGCCGAGCTGATCAACGACTACCAGCACCTGGCGCGCTACCCGGTGCAGCCCAGCGGCCCGTTCGACATGCGCCGCGAGCGCGACGCGCTGCCCAAGGGTGTGCAGCCGCTGTCGCAGCTCGGCCTGTCCGGCCTGACGCCGGTGATGCAGCGTCTGGGCAGCCAGCACAGCGAATTGAGCGGCGACGAGATGGCCGTGCTGGTGGTCGGTGCGATGGCCGGGATCATGGGCAACGTCCAGGCCAGCGTGTGCATCACGGTCGACCATGTGTTCAACAACCAGGCCAGCAGCTGGTCGAACTTCGCCTACCTGAGCGACCCGAAGCGCCAGGAATTTGTCGACGAAGCCATGCGCGACGCGCTCAGCCGCAACCCGCCCGCGGCCTTCTTGCCGCGCCGCGCTTTGGAGCAAAAGACCTTGCCTTCGGGCCGCGCGGTGCAGGCCGGCCAGGAATGCATCCTGGCCATGGGCGCGGGCACGCGCGCCAGCCCCGGCGTGTGCCCGTATCAGGCCAAGCAGTGGCCCGAAGATCCGTTGGTCTTTGGCGGCCAAGACCTCGGTGCGGCGCACTGGTGCCTGGGCAACCACCTCGCCCGCCCGCTGGTGCGGCGCGTGGTGGGCAGCGTGCTGCGCCTGCCCGGCCTGGCGCAACTGCTCGACGCGCAAACCGGTGAGCCCAAACGGCTGGAGAAGCGCTGGGGCTTTGGCTGCGAGCGCTACCGGCTGCAATACAAGCGCGAGAAGCGATTGGCGCAGCAGCCGCTGAACGTGGTGATGCGCATCAAGAGCCCGGTGGCCGAGAACGCGGCGCGGCTGCGCCGCATCATTCAAGACGGCGCTCCGCGCATCACCCAGGCGCTGAACGAGGCGCGCCACGTGCACTTCGCCTGGTTCGAGCTGCTCGAAGGCGACACCAAGCTGGCGCTGCATACCGTGTATGACGGCGACTTCGACGCCTACATCATGCACTTCGCGCTCAAGGTCGATGACCTGTTCGACCTGCTGTTTGAATACATCGACGGCGCGCCACGCCTGCCGGTGGCCGACTACCCCAACGAGTTCGTCAACACCATCCGCCAGTTCAACCAGGCACCCGTGGCCGGCTATTTCTACTCGGCCTACCCGTTGGGCGAGGTGCCCGACTTGTGCCGCGCCGCGCGCCAGGAGCAGCAGTCATGAATGCGCCACAGCGTCTGGTGGTGCGCCAGCCGCAAGCCAGCTGCGTACACCATCTGATCGTGCAGTTTGCGCACAGTGGGGCGGCCAAACAATTCGTCAACGAGCTTGCGCGCGACCATGCCCCGGCGCTGGCCGGCGATGCCGACGCCGGTGGGGTCGAACTGGCCATCGGCCTGAGCTTCCAGGGCCTGCGCGCGCTGAACCTGCCGCTGCCCTACCAGGCCGTGCTGGCGCGCCTGGCGCCGGCCTTTGCGCAGGGCGCGCCGGTGCGGGCGGCGGAGTTTCTCGGCGACACCGGGCCCAGTGCGGCCACGGCGTGGGAGCCGGGCTTTGGGTTGTTGCAGGCGCATGCGGTGATCACGCTGCATGCCGGCACCGAGCCCGCCTTGCGGCAAGCCACCACGGCCATTGAAGACCTGGCCCGCGCCGCCAAGGTGGCCATCGTCGGCCTGCACCCTGGCGCACGCCTGGGCCACCCGCCCAAGAAACAAGGCGAATGGGTGCACTTCGGCTACCGCGACGGCCTCACCCGCGTGCAGGTGCAGGGCTACGCCGGCGACGCCGCGGCGCCCGCACACGCCACCGGCGAGTTGCTGCTCGGCCACGCCAATGACGCCAGCTTCAACCCCTGGGCGTTGCCGCTGAGCCCAGCGCGCATGCGCGCGTTCTTTGCCAACGCCAGCTTCGGCGTGCTGCGCAAGATGCAGCAAGACGAACCGCGGTTTCGCCAGTGCCTGGGCGAATGGGCCAGGCAATTGAAGCAAAGCGAAGACTTCGTGCGCGCCAAGCTGTGCGGCCGCTGGCCCGCAGGCGGCTTTGTCAACGCCACCGGCCAGGAGCCAGCCCAGGCCACCGCACCGCCCGGCGACGACTTCGATTTCGCTGCCGACCCCGATGGCCTGGGTTGCCCGTTCGGCGCGCACATCCGGCGCATGAACCCGCGCGGCCAGGGCGTTGTGCATGCGCGTGGCCGCCCACTGGTGCGCCGTGGCATGCCCTATGGCCCGGCCTTCGATGAAGCCACCGCCGAACCGGCCGGCACCCAGCGCGGCCTGCTCGGCCTGTTCTTCTGCGCCAGCCTGGAAGAACAGTTCGAGCATGTGCTGGGCCAGTGGGCAGACCGCAACCCGATCGGGCCGCACAACCCCGGCCAGGCCAAAGACCCGTTCGCGGCCACGCACGACGACCCGCACGCTGCCTTTGCCGTGCCCCTGGGCAACGACAAGCCGCCAGCCTTGCTGCGCGGTTTTGCGCCCTTCGTCACCACGCGCGGCACGGTGTACATGTTCTACCCCGCGCAAACCGCCTGGGGCATGCTGTGCAGCGGGCAGGACTACGCTGAAGACGGCCAGCCCGGGAGCTTCGGGTGAGTGCGCACGGCAAGGCGCCTGGTGAGCCGCAGCGCCCCGCCCAGGCGCCGGGCTGGGTCGAACCCGAGCCGCTGCGCGAAACCCCGGCGGCCGACCGCTATTGCGACCTGGTGCTCACCGGCGGCGTGGCCAGCGGCGTGGTCTACCCCTGGGCGATTGTTGAACTGGCGCGGCACTACCGGTTTCGCAACATCGGCGGCAGCTCGGTCGGGGCCATGGCTGCGGCCCTGGCCGCCGCTTCGGAATACGGCCGGCGCAACAACGTGCCCTACCCGTTCGAGGTGCTGCGCCGCGTGCCCGGCGCGCTGGCCGAAGAACGCGCTGGCCGCACCAAGATGCTGCGCTTGTTCCAGCCCAGCGCCGCCGGCCAGCGGCTGTTCGACTTGTTCGTGCACGCGGTGAAACGCATGGGCAATCCGCCGCCGCCTGAGAGCGAGCCGGCCGGCACCGGCGCGCAGGCGCAGCAAAAGACATCCGACAACATCGCGCCGGCGCCACACAAGCCTGCCGACACCGAGGCCCTGGGCCAACCCGCCGACTACGCCGGCCTGGGCCGCGCCTTCATTCGCGCCTATTGGCTGGACGCGCTGAAATCTGCCGGGCTGCCCGTGACGCCTGGGCTGTGGCTGCTGATCGCGCTGGGCGCCAGCGCCCTGCTGCTGCTTGAACCCGCGTGGCGCCTGCCGGCCTGGCTCGTCGGCCTGGTAGTGGGCGCCTTGCTGCTGCTCAGCCTGTTGTGGGGCCTGGCCCGCGCGCTGCTCAAGGACATCCAGCAAGGCGTTTTCGACAACGACCTGGGCTTGTGCAAAGGCAAGAGCCAAAGCCCGCCAGGCACGCCCGAGCCCGAGCAAGGCCTGTGCGACTGGCTGCATGAAGGCATTCAAAAAGCCGCCGGGCTGGAGGTGGATGCAGCGCCGCTGACCTTTGGCGACCTGTGGGCAGCGCCGCTGTTGCCGGGCCACACGCCTGGCGCAGCGCCGCAGGCGCGCTCCATCAACCTCGAAGTCTTCACCACCAACGTCACCCTGGGCCGCCCGGTGCGCCTGCCGGCCAGCGACGACAGCACGCGGCTGTACTTCAAGCTGGCCGAATGGGACGGCATCTTTCCCGCCGGTGTGATGGCCGCCTTGCGCCGCGACGCCCAACCGTACCGCAAGGCCAGCCCGTCAGACCCCGACGTTGCCGAGCCCGATTTGCTGGAACTGCCCATGGTGCGCTTGCCCGTCGTGGTGGCCGCGCGCATGAGCCTGAGCTTTCCGGTGCTGTTCTCGGCCATCCCGGTGTGGGTGGTTCACTACGAAATCCCGCGCAACCCGGACGACGCGGCCGCGCGGCGAAACACCCGCCCGTTTCGCAAGTGCTGGCTCAGCGACGGCGGCATTTGTTCTAACTTTCCAATTCACCTTTTTGACGTCGCCATTCCGCGCTGGCCCACTTTCGGCCTGCTGCTGGACCGGCGCCTGGCGCCCAACGACAACCAGGCCGTGTGGTTGCCGCAAGAACACCGCGAAGGCCGGCACGACAACCTGCAAGCCTTCGTTCCGGGTGCAATGCCTGCCCGGCCTGGCCGCTTTCCCGGCTTGAGCGGCATGGCCGGCTTTTTGCTCGGCGCCGTGGCCACGGCCAAAGACTGGAACGACCGCGTCACCCTGCGCCTGCCGCAAGCGCGCAACCGCGTGGTGCGCCTGGCGCTGCGCGAGGGTGAGGGCCAGCTCAACATCGCCATGCCCGGCGCCGTGATCCTGCGCATGGCGCATGAATATGGCAGCGCCGCGGCGCGCGAGCTGGTGCGGGCCTATGTGCCCAGCGCGCCAGCTGCCGTGAGCGCCGCCTGGTACGAACACGTTTATGTGCGCACCCAGTTGCAGGTGGCTGGCCTGCGCCAGTTGCTCAAGGGCTTCAGCGCGGCCTGCGCCAACCGCGCCCATTCGCTGCCGGTGGCCGAGATGCTGCATGCCGCGCAAACCGGCCAGGGCAGCAATGGCCAGAGCGCGCCGTACCGCCCAGCCAACCTGGATCTGGCCTTGCGCGAGCCCAGGAACCGCCAAGGCGAAGACCCCACCGCATTGCGCCCCAGCCAAGAAAACAAGTTGGCGCTGGAGCGTGCCCTGGCTGCCATGGCCGAGCTGGAATGCGCGCTGGCCGACCTGCACCTGCAAGGCGCCTACGAGCCCGAGCCGCCGGTGGATTTACGCTTGCGTGCGCCGTTCTGAGGCTGGCGCGCCGGCATAGACTGCCGGCCCAACCTGGCAACGAAAGGCCGCATCGTGATCCTCGAAATCGCCGACATCCGCATCGCACCGGGCCAGCAAGCCGCATTTGACGCCGCCATCCAGCGCGGCGTGGCCGAAGTCGCCAGCCAAGCCAAGGGCTTCAAGGGCTTCAAGGTCAACCGCGGTGTTGAAAGCCCCGAGCGCTACATCCTCATGATCTATTGGGACACGCTGGAAGACCACACGGTGGGCTTTCGCGGCGGGCCGTTGTTCGCGCAGTGGCGCGCCATCGTCGGGCCGTTCTTCGCCGCTGCGCCGGTGGTGGAGCACTTCGAATTGGTCGCCAAGTCTTGAGCATGGTGGAGCAAGCGCGCTTCGGCCCCGTCACCGTCTACTTCGGTGACAAGTCGGGCAAGTACCCCGATGGCAACCAGGTCATCGTCCAGGGTGCTGATGCGCGCGTGGCGTTCGACACGCCGCAGGTGGCGAATCGCATCGGGCCGGCGTTCGATGACGTTGACCTGGTCATCCTGGGCCATGTGCACGAAGACCACATGGCCGGCCTGCACCGCGTGCCCAAGGCCCGCGTGCAGGTGCATGAGGCTGACCTGGCCGCGGCGCAAAGCTGGGCCGGCCTGGCGCGCCACTACGGTTACCCGGCTGAGGTGCTGGCGCCGCTGAAGACCAAGATCGAAGCCGAATTCAACTACTGCCCACGGCCCGATGCCATGGCCTACCAAAGCGGCGCGGTGTGGCACCTGGGCGGCGGCGTGCGCGTGCAGGCGCATCACCTGCCCGGCCACACAGCGGGCCATTGCGCGCTGCTGGTCGAGCCCGTGGGCCTGGCCTTCATCGGCGACATCGACCTCACCGGCTTCGGCCCGTATTACGGTGACGCCACCTCAAACTTGGCCGACTTTCGGCGCAGCCTGAACGCGATTGAGACGCTGCCGGCCCAAGTGTGGGTCACCTCGCACCACCGCGGCGTGGTCACCGAGCGCGCGCGCTTCATTGGTCTCTTGCACACCTTCGCGAACAAGATCGACGAGCGCAGCACCAAGCTGCTGGCCATGCTGCAAGACGGGCCGCAGACCCTGGCCGAACTGGTGCGCCGCCGCCTGCTGTACCCGCCCGGCCACGCCGAGTTGTGGATCGACTGCGCCGAGGCGCGCAGCATCGGCATGCACCTGGATGAACTGTTAACTGCCGGCCGCGTGCGCCGCCTTGATGACAGCAAGGCTGACGCAGCCCAGGCGCACTACGCCGTGTGCGCCGCGGATTGAGCCGAAGGTTTCACCACCGTCAACCACAGCGCGGCCGCGCTGCACGCCATGGCCAGCCATTGCGCCAGGCCCAGCGGCTCACCGTGCACCAGCGCGCCGGCCAGCATGGCCACCACCGGCACGGCCACCGAAGACAGCCCGGCCACGTTGGCCGGCAGCATGCCCACGATGGCAAACCAGCACAGGTTGCCAATGCACATCGGCACCACGGTGATGTAGGCCAGCAGCGCCAGCGTGGGCCAGGCCGGCCAGGGCGCTGACAGGTCGGCAAAGAGCAGGGTGCCCACGCCGATGGGCACCGCGGTTAACAGCAACTGCCAGCCGGTGAGCACCGTGGCCGGCACGTCGATGGGCCAGCGTTTCAGGATCAGGGTGCCCACGGCCCAGCCCATGCCGGCCAGCAGCCCCAAACCCAGGCCCAGCGGCGCGTCGGCATAGGCCGCAAAGCTCTTGCTCATCAGCAGCCCCACGCTGGCCGCGCCCAGGCCCAGGGCCAGCAACAAGCGCGCATTCAGGCGCTGGCCCATGAACGCCCAGGCGAGCAGCGCCGCCCACAGCGGCATGGTGAAACCAAGCACCGCGGCCTGGCCCGATGGAATCAACTTCGCCGCATAGGCGCTGGCCACGTTCCACACCGCCAGGTAAGCCAGCGCGGCGGCCAGCATCGCCGCCCAGTGCTTGCGTGGCACGGCCAGCGATTGCCCGCGCCACAGCGCCACGGCCAGCAGCAGCACGCCGCCAACGCTGAGCGAGACGAAGCGAAAGGTCCACACCGACATCTCGCGCAGCACGATGGGAAACAGCGGCCAGTTGGTGCCCCATACCAGCGTGAGGATGGCCAGCAGCACGACGGCGCGGGCCGGAATCGCTTGAGTCGCCATGCGGCGATTGTGTGGCCCCTAAACTGGTGTGATGAACGCCCCCAGACCCGTCGCTTCGCGCCAGGCCCCCCGAGGGGGGTCAAGCAAAGTGGCAGAGCCACATCTGCTTGAGAAAGCGCAGCGCGTGGTGGTGGGGTTGTCGGGCGGGGTCGATTCAGCGCTAAGCGCCTGGCTGCTCAAGCAAGCCGGCCACGAGGTGGTGGGCATCTTCATGAAGAACTGGGACGATGACGACGACAGCGAATACTGCGCGTCGAACATCGACTTCGTGGATGCCGCGGCGGTGGCCGATGTGATCGGCATCGAGCTGGAGCATGTGAACTTCGCCGCCGAATACAAAGACCGCGTCTTTGCCGAATTCCTGCGCGAATACGCTGCCGGGCGCACACCCAACCCCGACGTGCTGTGCAACGCCGAGATCAAGTTCAAAGCCTTTTTGGACCATGCCGTGCGCCTGGGCGCCGACAGAATAGCCACCGGCCACTATGCCCGCGTGCGCTGGAAGCCAGCGCAACCGGGCGCTGCTGATGACGCCGGCGTGCGCGAACGCGCCGGTGCCTTCGAGCTGCTCAAAGGGCTGGACGCGAGCAAAGACCAGAGCTACTTCCTGCACCGTTTGAACCAGGCGCAGTTGAGCCAGACGCTGTTCCCGCTGGGCGAACTGCACAAGACCGAGGTGCGCCGCATGGCTGCCGAGATCAAACTGCCGAATGCGAAGAAGAAAGATTCCACCGGCATCTGCTTCATCGGCGAACGGCCGTTCCGCGAGTTCCTCAACCGCTACCTGAACCACACGCCAGGGCCGATGCTGGATGAGCGCGGCCGCCACCTCGGCCAGCACCTCGGCCTGAGCTTCTACACGCTCGGCCAGCGCCAGGGTTTGGGCATCGGCGGCGTCAAGGACAAGCATGCGCCGCGCGGTGGCGGCGACCACGCGCCCTGGTTCGTGGCGCGCAAGGAATTGGCCAGCAACACCTTGCGCGTGGTGCAGGGCCATGACCATCCGTGGCTGCAAAGCCTGAACCTGCACGCGCTGGATGCAAGCTGGGTCAGCGGCAATGCCCCTGCACCCGGAAGTTATGCGGCCAAGACGCGCTACCGGCAGGCCGATTCGCCTTGCGTTCTGACCACTGATGCGTGCGCCGCCTTCAGCTTGCAGTTTGACGCGGCGCAATGGGCGGTGACACCAGGCCAGAGCGCCGTGCTGTACGACGGCGAGGTTTGCCTGGGCGGCGGCGTCATCGATTCATCGGCCTGATGGTCATGGTCGAGCGCGCCTGCACGCTCGAAGCCGAGGTGTGGAAGCCGGGCGCGTTTTGACGCCGGGCTGATGCGAACCGTTAGGGAACCTCTGCATAACCCATCGCGGATGAGCGCGCCTGCGTTTGG
>JAYUHT010000272.1:0-5077 GCA_043766725.1 Burkholderiales bacterium
CGCTGGCCTTGGGTGGGCTGTGCACGGCACTGGCCTATGTGTTGTTCTTCAGGCTCGTGGCACACGGCGGCGCCACCAAGGCGTTGACGGTGACGTTCCTGATCCCGCTGTTCGGCATGGCGTGGGGCGCGCTGTTCCTGGGTGAAGCCGTCACGCCCGTCATGCTTTGGGCCTGCTTGCTGATCCTGGCCGGAACGGGCCTGGCCGGCGGCCTGGTGAGTTGGCGCTTCGGGGTGACCGCGCACAAGTGAAAACGGCGCAACCGCTGAGCGGTTGCGCCGGTTCCGTTGCCTGGCAGCGCGTGTGCGATGCCCGGGTTCGGCGTGGTGAGATGCTTACTTCTTGGGGGCTTCTTCGCCCTTGGACGTGGTACCGGCCTTGTTGGCGGCAGCGGCTTCTTTCTTCACATCGGCGCGGGGCTTGTCCGACTTGGGCGAAGCAGGGGCCTTGGCATCAACTTCACCCTTGGAGGTGGCACCCGTCTTGGTGGCCATAGCAGCCTCGCTCTTCACTTCGGCGCGGGGCTTGTCCGACTTGGTCTTCGGAGCCGCCTTGGCATCGACTTCACCCTTGGAGGTCGCGCCGGCCTTGTTGGCTTCAGCGGCTTCTTTCTTCACGTCGGCGCGGGCCGGGGCGTTTTGCGCCATCGCGGCTTGCGCAGCGAACAGGGACAGCACAGCAATGGCGAGCGAGGTCAGAGTGTTCTTCATGGTCAAAATCTCCTGAGTTGAGGAATGATCTACAGATGCAACAGTTGAACCGGTGCGTCGCTTTGCAATGAGGCCAATTTGCTTCACACCGAACGCGCTGCCACAGGGAGGGCGCGAGATCATAACGTCAGCCCCCTGCGCGGGTTGACACACCGGCCCCAAATGTTCGGCGCCCGCAAAGCGCACGTCGCCAAAAGCCTACAGGCGCGGGCGACCCATGTGCCACCACCCTGCAGGCCGCCAACCAGTGCGGCAGGGTCGTCAATACGCCGTATGCAGCCGCGGCCGGCGGCCCGGCTGAAGCGATGCCAGCAGCGCCGCAAATTCGTCTGGCTCCAGGGGTTTGACCAAGTGGCCGTCGAAGCCGGCTTCCGCGGTCTTGCGCCGGTCGCTCTCCTGCCCCCAGCCAGAAAGCGCAACGATGACCATGGTCTGGCCCCAGGGCTGCTCGCGGATCGCGCGGCAGACTTCAAGCCCGCTCAACTTGGGCAGACCGATGTCGAGCAGGATGACGTCGGGCCGATAGCTCGCCGCCAATTGCAGCGCCTGCTCGCCGTCATGCGCCATCTGCGTGTCGTTGCCGGTCAAGCTCAGGAATGCCGACAGGCTGGCCGCGCCGTCGCGGTTGTCGTCAACGACCAAGATGCGCCATCCCGCCGCCACACCACTGGGCGCGGTGGGCACGCGGCCGTCTGGGGCCTTCATCTCACTTGCTGGCACAGGCGCAGGCTGCGCCAAGGCCGGTGGCTCCGCCAAAGCGGGCAAGATTGGAAAGACCGGGAACTGCACGACGAACTCGCTGCCGTGGCCGCGCCCGACACTGTGTGCCGTGACCGTGCCGCCGTGCATGTGCACCAGCCGGCGCACCAACGACAAGCCAATGCCCAGCCCGCCCGAGCTGTATTCCAGCGCACCTTCAACTTGAACGAACAAATCGAACACCTGCTCCAGCATGTCCGCGGGAATGCCCGCGCCGCTGTCCTTCACGCGCACGGCAACGCTGCCTCCTTCTTGTTCGACGCCAAGCCAGACCCGGCCATCGCGCGCGGTGTATTTGCAGGCGTTGGACAACAGGTTGCTCATCACCTGCGCCAGGCGCACCGGGTCAGCGTCAAGCCACACGGGCTGCGGCAGCAGCGCCACGTGCAACTGCACGCCAGCGCGCTCAAAGTCAGGTGCCGCGGTGTCGGCCGCCTGGCGCAACAGCGCGATCAACTCAAGCGGTTGGCGGCGCAGTTGCAGCTTGTCATGGCTGATGCGGCTGACGTCGAGCAGGTCTTCGGTCAAGCGCAGCATCTGCTCGGTCTGGCGCTCCACCATGGCGCTGACTTTCTCCATCATGCCGGCGTTGCCGCGTGAGCGCTTCATCAGCTCCACGGAATTCTTCAAAGTGGCCAGCGGATTACGCAACTCGTGGGCCAGCATGGCCAGGAATTCGTCTTTGCGGCGAGCGGCCAGCGCCAGTTCGGCGGCGGCGTTGCGCAGCCGCGCCTGGTTGTCACGCAGTGCGGCCTCGGCGCGCTTGGCTTCGGAGATGTCGAGCACGAACGACATGCCTTCTGCTGGCGCATCTTCGAACCGGGTGCCGGCGATGATCACCGGCAGGCGCGAGCCGTCGCGGCGCAGGTACTCCTTCTCATACGGGGCGGCATGGCCGTGCTCGCGGATGTCACGAATACCCTGCTCGTTGCGGCCGGCCCATTCGGTGGGTGTGAGCTGGCGGAAGTTCAAACGGCCGTGGCGCAGGTCGTCGCGGCTGTACCCGGTCATGCGCAGGAACTGCGCGTTGGCGTGCAGGATCAAGCTGCTGTCCAAGTTCCAATGAATCATGCCCACCACGTTCGATTCGAACACCCGGCGCAGGCGGGCCTCGCTGCGTTGCAGCGCCAGGTGCTGGCGCTTGCGTTCGCTGATGTCGTTGACAACCACCGCGACGCGCGCGGCCGTTGCCGCGCCCAGGCGCGTGACACGAACGTCGAACCATGCATCAGCGGCCTGGCAATGGTGCTCAAAGCGCATCGGCTCGCCGTGGCGCGCCACCTCGGCGCAGGCGTCGAGCCAGAAGGCTCTGCCCACGGCAACGCTGCCGTCAGCCTCGTTGGCCGGCGGCAACCCGGTCAGCCGCTCGATGGCGGCGTTGGCCTGGACGATGCGATGGCCCACCGGTTTTTGTGCATCGTCAAACAACACGTCGACGATGCAAAGGCCCTCGTCGATGGCATCGAACAAAGCGCGAAACCGCTCTTCGGATTCGCGCAGCGTGGCCTCGGCGTTGGCGCGTTCCAGCAGCAAGTGCAGCCGCGCGGCGAGTTCTTGCAGCAGCTCAACTTCGTCATCGCGCCACTGGCGCGGCGCGTCAGCATGCACGGCCAGCGCAAACTTCCGGTGCCCGTCACGCAGGTAAGGCACGATCACCGAGGCGCGAATCCCCAACGCTTCAAACCGCGCCGCCGCCGGCGCCGTGCGGGGTTCGTGCCTGACGTCGCTCACCACCAGCGGCGTGCCCTTGGCCAAGCTCAAGCGCTCGCTTTCATCGTCCAGAAAGTCGCTCAAGCGATAGGTGCCCAGCAGGCTGGCCTGCCCGCCAGGGTGATGGTCGTGAGCAATCGTGGCGTGCGTTGCTGCGTCGTCGATGGTGACGAAATTGCAGCGCACGCCATGCAGGTGCGCGGTGATGCGCTGGGCCGCGATGCTCATCAGGCGCGGCGCGTCAGACACGCCGGTCAATTGACTAGACAACTCGGCCAGAAAGGCCAGGTTGAGCTCACGCCACCCCAGCGCAGGCGGCAGGCGGCTCATCGCACCCGCGCCCGTTCCGCCCGTTCGGGGCGTTCGCCTCGTCGACGTGTGCGTGGTTGAAACCGCCGGTGTGGGCGGCAACGTCGATGACATGTCGATCAACTTCAGGTTGGAGTCAACGGTTGCGCGGCCGGGGCGCGCAGCGACAAAAGCAAACTGGTCAGGCCATCGGGATCCACGGGCTTGACGATGTGGGCATCGAAACCGGCCTCACTGGTGCGCGCGCGTTGCTCGTCCTGCCCCCAGCCCGTGAGGGCCACGACCACCGTCTCCTTGCCCCACGCTTGCTCGCGCAAGGCGCGGCACACCTGGTAGCCATTCAACGTGGGCAGGCCAAGGTCGAGCAGCACCACCTCGGGCCGCAATGCGCTGGCCAACTCCAGCGCCTGTGCGCCATCGTTGGCGACGTGGATGTGGTGGCCTTCCATGCTCAAGATCGCAGCCAGGCTGTCGGCCGCGTCGCGGTTGTCGTCCACCACCAAGATGCGCCAGCCGGTGGGCGGCACCGGCATGGCCGCGCCGGCCGGCGCCAGCGCGGGCTGCAAGCTGGCGGCCAGCAGCGGCAGGCGACACACGAATTCACTGCCGTGGCCGGCGCCCGCGCTGTGCGCCACCACCGTGCCGCCATGCATTTCCACCAGGCGCTTGACCAATGCCAGCCCGATGCCCAGCCCGCCGACGCTGCGATCACTGGGGTACCTGCGTGTTGCGCACTGCGGTAATTCGCCTTGGGAGCGGCCCGGCGGCTCATCAGGCAACCCGCGTGCTGCGCACTGCGGTAATTCGCCTTGGGAGCGGCCCGGCGGCTCATCAGGCAACCCGCGTGCTGCGCACTGCGGTAATTCGCCTTGGGAACTGAGGCCGGACACAGCCAGTCCCTGCGGACTGGCTGTCGCCTGCCGAAGGCCATCGGCCTCTGGACGATGGCGGCCCGGCGGCTCATGACGTCTGCTCGCCTGCTTGTTCACTTGAGGCCTGGCGGCGCTGGGGCAACAAGGCCCAGACCGCCTGCTTGGCGCTGTCACTCAGCGTGGCCCAGGCGGTGATCTCGTCGAGCGTGCGAAAACAGCCTTCACACCAAGGCTGCTGCGCGGCCATGCGGCACACGCTGGTGCAGGGGCTGGGCGTGGGTGTGGGGATGGGCGGCCGAGCGGGTGTCGCGTTAGTCATGAAGTTATGCGCCGCAGGGCAGTCTGATGTGCATTGGGGATAGACCCTAGCCCTGTTCGGAACAGAATTGCGGCATGCCGCAAAGCGCCACCCCACAGACCCAACGCTTGCAGCTGGCCAACCGGATTCGGCTGTCGCTGCTGCGCGAAACGGGCCACAGCATTGACGTCAAGCAAATGCTGGAACACCCGCTGTACGCGCGCGAAGTGCTGCTGGTGTGCGACACGTTTGCGGGCACCGCCTTGCAGCGCTGGGCGCAGCAGTTTCGCCAGGCCACCGAAGCGCTGGTGCAGGCGCGCCGCGCCGGCTCGGTGCCGCAGCCCACGCCGTGGTCCACCACCTCGGGCTTTGGCAGCAGCGCGCCGGTGGAGCTGGAGCCGCCCAAGGAACTCGACCGC
>JAYUHT010000273.1:0-5070 GCA_043766725.1 Burkholderiales bacterium
TGGGCCGCGCGTCCTTTGCCTAACGACGAGGTGGCGGTGGCGCTGCGCTGGTCGGCTTGCGGTGTGCATGGCGGCCCCGGGCCGTGGGGGCCGCCGACGGGACGCGAGATTCTGGTCGCCGGCAGCAGCCACTATGTGCTGCGCCAGGGGCGCATCGTGCGCGACCAAACGGTGTTCGATGAACTGGCCGTGCTTCGCCAAGTGCATGGTGGCCTGGGTGCGGCGGCGCCGGCTGGGGGTTCGGCATGATTGCAAAGGACCGCACCGAGCCCGACGTCATCTCGGTGCTGATCGCTCTGCTGCGCGGCCAGGCAGCAGCCGGCGCGGTGGCCAACACCTTGCGCGTGGATGCCTTCGGTTTTTCCACCTTTGGCCGCACCGATGCGCTGGACCTGTTTGCCACCCATCCGCTGTTGCTCTGCGCGGCGCCGCATGTGCTGGTGGCTTCACAGGCCCTGGCCGTGATCGACGAAACGCCAGACGGCCGCTGGATCGGTGTGTTTGCCGATCTTGCAGACGGCGTGCTCGCGCGCCTGTGGGTGGTGGCCGCAACGGCTGCCGACGCACACTGCGAGGCTGCGGTGCCCGTGGCCCGCGACGACTTTCTGAGCCAGTTGCGCTTGCCTTGCGTGGGCGACGCCGCCGATCACCCCGGCCTGGATGCAGCCGCTTGGCCTGGCGTGCTGTCGCTGGGCGCCAATGCGATCGCGGCGGCGGGTGACCAGCCTTCGGCCAACAGCAGCCAGGCCGTCGTGATGCGCGCCTTCAGCGTCGGCGGCCCCGGCGGCATGATCGCTGCGCTGTACAGCTTGCGCTTGCAAGAGCACACCGCGCCGCGCCGCGCCCACCGCAGGCTGGCTCTGGCCAGCGCGCGGCGCGATGTGAAGGGCACGCTGGTGCACAGCAGTCTGGCCCTGTCAGACCCGCTGCCCGAGCCGGCGCCAGTGTTCTTTGCTGCACCCTGAGCCAAGGCCAGGATGAGCATCGCCACACTGCCGACCACAGCGCCACCGCCCATCAGTTGGCGCATGAAATGGGCCTTCGGCTTGGGCAGCACTGCCGAGTCGATCGTCATCACGACGACCAGCATGTTCCTGATGCTGTTCTACAACCAGGTGCGCGGGCTGGAGCCGGCATCCATCGGCGTCGCGCTGGCCATCGGGTTGGCAGTGAACGCGGTGTTCGACCCGCTGGTGGGCTCGTGGTCCGACCGCACGCGCACGCGCTGGGGCCGCAGGCACCCGTTCATGTTCGCCTCCATCCTGCCTGCAGCGCTGCTGTTCTATGGCCTGTTCAACCCGCCTGCCGGTCTGGGCCCGACTGGCGAGCTGGTGTGGCTGGCCACGCTGAACGTGGTGCTGTTGCAAGCGATGACGCTCTTCCACACGCCCCACCTGGCGCTGGGTGGCGAGATGTCGGACGACTACCTCGAACGCTCCAGCATCATGGGCGTGAACACCTTCTTCCTGTGGATCGGCGACACCACAGGTTGGCTGTTGTGTTTTCTCGTGTTCTTCCGCGCCAACGCTGAATTCCCCAACGGCGCGCTCGACCCCGCGCGCTGGCCGACGTTTTCGATCACCATCGCCTGCATCGTGCTGGTGTGCCTGTACGTGTCAAGTTCGATCACGAAGCGGCGCATTCCCTACCTGGCGCAGCCGGCCAGCGCCACGCCGGGCTTTGGTGTCCACGAGTGGGGGCGCGATGTCTGGCGCGTGCTGCGCAACCGCAACTACGTGGTGCTGCTGATCGGGTTCTTCTTCTTGTCGCTGATGACGGGCGTGCGCGGCGGGCTGTGGATCTACACCGCCACCTACTTCTGGCAACTCAGCAACGACAAGCTGGCCTTTTTTGCCATCGGCAGCTTGTGCGGCTACGTGTTCGGCGCGTTTGTGGTCAAGCGGCTGCACGACCGCTTCGACAAGCGCTGGACGGGCATGGCAGCGCTCATCGTGTACTGCGTCGGGCCGGCGATTCCGCTCACGCTGGGCTACTTCGGTGTGTTGTCGGCGCAAACGCCTGGGCTGCTGGCGATCCTGATTGCCTTTTCGCTGTTGCAGCACGCGCCCTACAGCATCATGACGACCACCGTGTACTCGGCCCTGGCCGATATCGCCGACGAGATCGAACTGAAGTACGGCCTGCGCCAGGAAGGCACCCTGTTTGCCACGCGCACGTTCTTCGCCCGCGTCGACCAGGCCCTGGGCACCGCATTGGCGGGCTGGGTGCTGTCCGTCATTGCCTTCCCCGCCAAGGCCGTGCCCGGGCAGGTGCCCGCGGCAGTGTTGATGGCGCTGGCGGGGGCCTTCATGCTGTCGGTGATACCCGGGCTGGTGGCAAGCATCTTCTACGGCATGCTCAAGGTCACGCGGGCCACCCACGACGCTACGCGTCACGCGCTTGATGCGCGCCAGCCGGCGGGCCCGCCCGCCACCCCAGCCCCGACCCCTGCCGCGAACTGAAACATGCACCACGCCGTCAACAAACAACAGCTGGCCGATTTGCTGCTGCGCATGTCGCAAGCCGACGGCCCAGCCATCGAGCAGACCCTGGACGCGTACTGCGCGCGCGACACCGAATGGCGCGTCTTCCACCCCTACAACGACCTGCACGGCAACGCCGAAGCGGCCGCCACGCTGTGGGCGCCGTTGCGCCAGGCCTTCCCCGACTGGGAAGCGCGCATGGCCTGCTATCTGGGGGGCCAGTACGAGGGCCGCGAACTGGTCAGCACCTGGGGCGTGCTGATGGGCAACCTGGCCCAGCCCTGGCTGGGCATAGCGCCCACGCACGGCCTGTGCAGCTTGCGCATCGGCATCAACGCAGTGTTCCGCGAAGGGCGCATCGTCAAGGTTTATGTGCTGCTCGACATCGTCGATGTGATGCGCCAGGCCGGCTTTTACCCTTTCCGCCGCATGCCCGGCTCGGCCGAGGCCTGGGCTTTTCCGCCCTGCGACAGCGGCGCCACGGCCGCCAGCGTGAACGCCGAACTCGGCGCCACCACCCTGGCAGCGGTGCGCGAAATGCAACTCGGCCTGGCCAAGGGCGACGAGCTGAAGAACCTGGCCGCCACCCGCAACCGCCACAGCCCGCACTGGCACCAGAACATGATGTGGTACGGCCCAGCGGGCATCGGCAGCAGCCGCGGCCAGCGCGGTTTTCTGGATTTCCACGGCGCCCTGTTCATCCAGGCCTTCCCCGACCGCGACGGCATCGTGCGCGACCACAGCGGCGCCGAAGACGCGCCTGGACATTACGTGCGCCTGGGTGACGGCCACTTCGCCGTCACCGGCGGCTGGCCGTCGCTGTACGGCACGCACCTGGGCGGCCAGTGGCTGGGGCTGGCACCCTCAGGGCGCCGTGTGGACATGCGCGTGGCCGACTGGTACCGCACCGACAGCGACAACAAGATCATCGACAACTGGGTGATGATCGACGTGCTGCACATCTGCCACCAGATGGGGCTGGATGTGCTGGACGACCTGCGCTACATCGTCAACCCGTCACTCAAGCGTTGGCCCGGATGAACACCCGCCCTCACAGCATTGCCCCCCGTCGCCTGGCCTGCAACGCTAGCGCTGCAGGCCGGCCTGATCCTTCAAGGAGTTCCAATTGATTCGCTGTCTCAAACGCGGCGCCAGCGCTGCTGCATTGGCCGATGCCGATGCCAAGGTCCGTGCCACCGTTGAAGGCATCCTCAAAGACATCGAAGCGCGTGGTGACGACGCCGTGCGCCGCTATTCGCAGCAGTTCGACCAGTGGGACCCGGCCGACTTCACGCTGTCGCAAGGCGCCATCGAAGCAGCGGTGAAGCAACTCAGCCCGCGCGAGGTGGAGGACATCCGATTCGCCCAGACCCAGGTGCGCGGCTTTGCGCAAATCCAGCGCGACTCGATGCAAGACGTTGAGGTCGAAACCCTGCCCGGCGTGGTGCTGGGCCACAAACACATCCCCGTGGGCGCCGTGGGCTGCTATGTGCCTGGCGGCAAGTACCCGCTCATCGCGTCGGCCCACATGAGCGTGCTCACAGCCAAGGTGGCGGGCGTGCCGCGCATCGTGGCCACCGCACCGCCCTATCAGGGCGCACCGCACCCGGCCATCGTGGCAGCCATGCACTTTGCCGGCGCTGACCAGATCCTGGTGCTGGGCGGCGTGCAGGCCGTGGCCGCCATGGCCATCGGCACGCAAAGCATCAAGGCGGTGGACATGCTGGTGGGGCCTGGCAACATGTTCGTTGCCGAAGCCAAGCGCCAGCTTTACGGCCGCGTCGGCATCGACCTTTTCGCCGGGCCCACCGAAACCCTGGTGATTGCCGACGACACGGTTGACGGCGAACTGTGTGCCGTGGACTTGCTGGGACAGGCCGAGCATGGGCCCACCTCGCCGGCCGTGTTGCTGACCACCAGCGAAAAGCTCGCCCACGACACCCTGGCCGAAGTGGAACGTCAACTGAAGATCCTGCCCACCGCAGCCATCGCACGCCAGAGCTGGGCCGCCCATGGCGAGATCATCGTCTGCGACAGCGACGAAGAGATGCTGGCTGAGGCCGAGCGCATCGCCAGCGAACATGTGCAGGTGATGACGCGCGACCCCGACTGGTTCTTGCGCCGCATGACCAACTACGGCGCGTTGTTCCTGGGCCCGCGCACCAATGTCAGTTTTGGCGACAAGGTCATCGGCACCAACCACACCCTGCCCACCAACAAAAACGCGCGCTACACCGGCGGCCTGTGGGTGGGCAAGTTTCTGAAGACCTGCACTTACCAGCGCGTGTTGACGGACGAAGCGAGTGCGGCCATCGGTGCAGTGTGCTCGCGGCTGTGCCATATGGAGAACTTTGCCGGCCACGGCGAGCAGGCCAACCTGCGGGTGCGCCGCTACGGCAAGCAGCCCGATTTGCCGTGGTACCAGCCGGTGCCGGCGCAGGCCTGAGGCCACCTTGATCATGACAGCTGCCTTGCCGCTTACCCCCAGCATGCGCCTGGACGGCCGGCGCGCGCTCGTCACCGGCGCCGGGCGCGGCCTGGGGTTGGCGTGTGCGGCAGCGCTCGCCGAAGCTGGGGCCGAGGTCTG
>JAYUHT010000274.1:0-5067 GCA_043766725.1 Burkholderiales bacterium
GCTTTTAACCGCCCGTTGCACAGCACCGCCCGCTGCGGCCACCGCAACCTCGCCGCCAAAGCCGCCGAGGATGACGTTGAAGAACGAGCGGTTCATGGCCTTGCACATGATGTAGCTCAGGATCGCGCCGGAGCTGCCCACCAGCGAGCCGGCCACGATGAGCATGGCGTTGTTGAGCGAAAAGCCGATGCCCGCCGCGGCCCAGCCGGAGTAGCTGTTGAGCATGCTCACCACCACTGGCATGTCGGCCCCGCCAATCGGAATGATCAGCGTGACGCCGATCACAAACGCCAGCACCAGCATGAGCGCGAACAACAGGTTCGACTGCGTCAGCGTGTAGCCCACGATGCAGGCCAGCATGGCCAGGCCCAGCAGCGCATTGAGCAGGTGCTGCCCGGCAAACTGCACCGGCGCGCCCTGGAACAAACGGAACTTGTAGGTGCCCGACAGCTTGCCGAAAGCGATGACCGAGCCGCTGAAGGTGACGGCGCCGATGGCCGCGCCCAGCGCCAGCTCAAGCCGGTTGCCGGTGGGAATGTCACCACCCTTGACCGTGATGCCAAAGGCCCAGGGCTCCACCGCCGCGGCGATGGCGATGAACACCGCTGAAAGGCCGATCATGCTGTGGAAGAACGCCACCAGCTCGGGCATCTTGGTCATCTCCACCGTCTTGGCGCGCCAGGCGCCATAGCCTCCGCCCACCACCAAGCCGAGCAGCACCCAGCTCATGCCGAAGGCGGAGCCGCCGCTTAACTTGACGATGAGTGCGGCGGTGGTGAGCACGGCAATCAACATGCCGGCCATGCCGAACAGGTTGCCGCGGATCGAGGTGGTGGGGTGGCTCAGACCCTTGAGCGCCTGGATAAACAAGACACTGGCAACAAGATAGAGAAGCGTGACGAGATTCAGGCTCATTGGTTTTCTCCGTCACGCGCAGCCAGGCGTTTTTGCGCGAAGGCCGTGGCCAGCGCACCCACGCCAATGGCGATCCAGATGCGGAACTCGCTGTCGACCTGCAAGGCATTGAGCAGCAGGATGGTCGGGATGGACACGGCCAAAAACACCACCACAGGCAACCACAAACCGGGCTTCATGGCTTGGCCTCCACTGCGGCCTTCTTTTCCTTCTTCCTGAACATCTCCAGCATGCGCCGCGTGACGAGAAAGCCGCCGAAGATGTTCACCGCCGCCAGCCCCACGGCCAGCACGCCCATGGTTTTGCCCAGCGTGGTTTCTGTGAGTGCCGCGGCCAGCATGGCGCCGACGATGACGATGGCCGAGATGGCGTTGGTGACGGCCATCAGCGGCGTGTGTAGCGCCGGCGTCACCGTCCACACCACGTGGTAGCCCACGTAGATGGCGAGCACGAAGATGATGAGGTTGGTGATGGTGGGGGAGACGAGTTCCATGATTACTTCCTCTTCACTTCACCAGATTGAGTCATCAAACAGGCAACAACGATGTCGTCATCCAGCGGCACGTTGAAGCCGCCCTCCTTGGTGATGACGAGCTTCAGAAAGTCGAGCACATTGCGCGCGTACAGGCTCGACGAATCCGCCGCCACCAGGGCCGGGATGTTGGTTTCGCCCACCAGCGTGACGCCATGCTTGACCACCGTCTTGCCGGCTTCGGTGAGCGGGCAGTTGCCGCCTGCACGCCCGCCGGCATCGGCGGGCCCCTTGCCTGCCGCCATGTCAACGATCACGCTGCCCGGCTTCATGCTCTTCACCATCTCTTCGGTGATGAGCACCGGCGCGGCGCGGCCCGGGATCAGCGCGGTGGAAATCACGATGTCGGCATTGGCCACGCGCTTGGCCACCTCCACCTTCTGCCTGTCTAGCCAACTTTGCGGCATCGGCTTGGCGTAGCCGCCAACGCCTTCGGCAGCTTCCTTTTCTTCGGCCGTGTCGTACGACACGTCGATGAACTTGCCGCCGAGCGATTCAACTTGCTCTTTCACGCTCGGCCGCACGTCGCTGGCCTCGATCACCGCGCCCAGGCGCTTGGCCGTGGCGATGGCCTGCAAGCCGGCCACGCCCACGCCCAGGATCACCACGCGCGCGGCCTTGATGGTGCCCGCAGCCGTCATCAGCATCGGGAACAGGCGCTGGTAGGCGTTGGCCGCGATCATCACCGCCTTGTAGCCGGCGATGTTGGCCTGGCTGCTCAGCACATCCATGCTCTGCGCGCGCGTGGTGCGCGGCGCGGCTTCGAGCGCGAAGCTCGTCAGGCCCGCCGCGGCCACGCGCGCCAGGCCTTCTTGGTCAAACGGGTTGAGCATGCCCACCAGCGCGGCGCCGTTTTTCATCAGCGGCAATTCTTCGGCTGAAGGGCTGCGCACCTTCAACACCAGCTCGCTACCCAGGGCGCCGGCGGCATCGGAGATTTCCGCGCCGGCGGCCAAGTAGGCTTCATCGGTGGCGCTGGCGGCCACGCCGGCACCACTTTGCACGCGGATGGTGTGGCCCTGGGCCTTGAGCTTCTTCGCCGTCTCGGGCGTGACAGCGACGCGGGTCTCACCCGCCGCGGTTTCCAGCGGTACGCCGATCAGCATGGGGGTTCTCCTGCGCTGGCTTGTTTATTGAACGAGGCCGGGTTTATACCCGGCGCCCTTGGCGGCGAGCTTACACAGGTTCACCGACTCTTCAGTAGCCGCGTTTACCATTGACTGATGACTGCGCTGCGCTTCCAACCTTCGGTCACCGTGGCGGCCATCGTTGAACGCGCCGGCCGCTTCTTGCTGGTGGAAGAACACACGCCCGAGGGGCGGATGCTCAACAACCCCGCCGGGCACTGGGAGCAAGGCGAGTCCCTCACCGCTGCGGTGGCGCGCGAATGCCTGGAAGAAACCACCTGCCGCTTCGAGCCGCGTGCGCTGCTGGGCGTGTACGTCTCGCGCTTCCAACGCGCCGCGCGACCCGGCAACGCCAGGCAAGACGTGACCTACCTGCGCTTTGCGTACACCGGCTTGGTCAGCGAGCCCGATGCCGGCTTGAAGCTCGACCACGGCATCGTGCGCACCCTGTGGCTCACACCCGACGAGATGCGCGCGCAAGCCGGGCGCATGCGCAGCCCACTGGTGCTGCGTTGCATGGAAGATCACCTGAGGGGCCAGCGTCTGCCGCTGGCGGCCATCACCGTTGACGACAGCGTTTTTGCGCCCCTGCTGAAGCACCCTTTGCCCGACGAGGCTTGAACATCATGACCCTGCGTGCCCTGTTTTATGTGTTCAAACTCGCCGCGCTGGGCGTGTTGTTGCAAGGCTGCGCCGCTTCAACCCAACTCATCCACAACGACAAGGCCTCAGACGCGATCAAGACGCGCAGCTTCAAGAGCTACAAGCATGTCGTGCTGATCCCACCCAAGGACGACCCGCGCAGCGTCGTGCCGCGCGCGGTAGCCGAGTTCAAGGCGATGGGCTTTGCCGTCAGCGTGGCCGACGACAAGAACCCGGTGGATGCGCCGCAGGGCACGGGCTTCGTCATCACGCCGCAAGGCCATGTGCTGACCTGCGCCCATGTGCTGGGTAACTTCACCGTGGCCACGCTCACGCTGGGCGGCAAGCGCATGCTGGCCGATGTACTGCACGCCGACAAGACCGCCGACCTGGCGCTGTTGAAGCTGCGCGAGCCGCTGCCCAACGCCTCGGCCGTGCTGGGCTTTCGATCTCGAGGAAATGTGGCTTTGCCACTTTCCTCGATCCCCTCGGGGGACGGCCGGCTTGAGCCGGCCTTGGGGCTCTCAGACGCCAAGGCCTACAGCCTGGGCGAAGACGTGTTCACCATCGGCTACCCCTTGAGCCGCCTGTTGGGCAACAGCGCGCGCATGAGCAAGGGCCTGGTCAGCGCCACCGCGGGCATCCGCGACGACCCCAAGCAGGTGCAAGTCTCGGCCGAAATCCAGCCCGGCAATTCGGGCGGGCCGCTGCTCGACCGCGAAGGCAACGTGTTGGGCGTGATCCAGCAAACGCTGAACCCGGCGCGGGTGGCCCAGGTCACCGGCGGGGCGTTGCCGCAGAACGTGAACTTCGCGATCAAGGTGGCGCCGGCGCTCGAATTCCTGCGTGCCAACAACGCCGCCGCCCATGCCGCGTTGCGCTTTGACGCCGGCGGCGGGCTGGACGCCGCCGGCAGGGCCGTGGCCAAGGTGCAGGCCGGCAACGTGCCGCCCGACAGCGAACGGCGCGACAAGATGGTGGTGCGCCTCACCTACCAGGGGCAGTGGGACGTGTGGTACCGCTTTCGCGTCTTTGTGCTGGCCGCGTTCGACTACGAAACGCAAGAAACGCTGTTCGTGGCCGGCCAGGGGCGCGACAGCGCGATGAGCAATGAAGAAGTGGTGATCAAGGACACCTTCGACCAGTTTCGCAAGGCGATCGCGTCGCGTTGAATTTGCCGACCATAACGTTCGAAAATACTGGCGTGAACATCACCGGCAAAGCCATCGTCATCACCGGTGCGGCCAGCGGCATTGGCCGCGCGCTGGCGCTGGAATGTGCACGCCGCGGCGCGCGCCTGCTGCTGGCGGACATCAACGAAGAACACCTGGCCAGCGCCTGCGCCGAAGCCGCGGCGGCGGGCGCCACTTGCCATGCCTTGCGCACGGACACGGGCAACGAGCAAGACATCCATGCCCTGGCCGAGGAAGCGCGCTTGCGCCTGGGCGGCGCCGACATCTTGGTGAACAACGCCGGGGTGTCGCTGGTCAGCCCGGTTGAAAGCCTCACCACGGCCGATGCGCAGTGGCTGATGAACATCAACTTCTGGGGCGTGGTGCATGGCTGCCGCGCCTTCCTGCCGCAACTGCGCCAGCGCCCGCAAGCGCTGCTGGTCAACATCTCCAGCATCTTTGCCATGGTGTCGGTGCCCACGCAAAGCATGTACCACGCGGCCAAGGCGGCAGTGCGCGGCTTCAGTGATTCGTTAAGGCTTGAGCTGGCCGGCAGCCCGGTGCAGGTGTTGTGCGTGCACCCGGGTGGCATTCGCACGCGCATCGTGCGCGACGCCCGCATTCTGGATCTGGGCGGCGTGGCGCGCAGCGCTGATGAACTCGCGCGCAACTTCGACGC
>JAYUHT010000275.1:0-5048 GCA_043766725.1 Burkholderiales bacterium
CAGTGCGGCCAGGTCATCGGCCAGCGCCGCCCAGCCTTGCACCGGCACGCGCGGGCCCACGCACAGGCGGCCGTGCAGGGCGAAGTCGGCCAGGCAGTCAGCGGCGGTGAATTTCCAGTTGTCGAAGTGCGTGTGCACGACTTCAAAGCCGTGGGCCACCCAGGCCAGACAGGCTTGCAGTTCGCCCAGCGTCATGCCGGCGCGCGGTGCGTGCGCGAAGCCGAAGACGATTTCGGGTTCGAGGCGCGGCTGGCTCAGACCCGCGAGCGACAGCGTCGTGTCAGCGCTGTCGAGCAGCGCCGCGGTGCTGTCCCACACCGGCCCCCAGATCGGCGCGAACACGCCGTAGCGCGGCCAGATCGTGCGGTTGGTGAAGCCGATCTTCCACCCCACCGGCCGCTCGCCGCGCGCGCTGCGCAAGCCGTGCAGCCGTTGGCCGACTGCATAGGCTTCGGTGAGCGTGAAGCTCCGCGGGTCGCTCGACGGCAGGGGTATGCAGCGCGCTTCTTCGCAGGCGGCCAGCAGGTCGGCGGCGATGCAGTCGAGCCGAGGGTTTGGTGTGGCGATGGTGATCATGTGAACCTTCATTGTTGCTGCCGCGCGCCACCGTGCGGATCTTGTTCGGCTGCGGCAGTGCGGAGCATCGCAGCTTCAGGACTGCGTTGATCTTCACTTGGGCCGCCAGTGCTCTGTTCTCACCGGCGTCGCCACTTGCATCGAGTCAAAAGCACCGTCGCGTTTGAAAGACTCTCAGGCTCATCCTGTTTGCCCCAATGCGCCGTTTGACAATGTGCCGGTGGTACGGAATTCGTTGGCAGGCAAGGACAGCCCTCAGCGCAGCCGGGCCACGCAACAGCAGGAGATTCGAAATGAGCCTATTCCCGGGATTCACGACGCGCCGCGTTCGCGTGCAGGGGGTCACGATCAACCTGGTCACTGCGGGCGAGGGCCCGGCCGTGCTGCTGCTGCACGGCTATCCGCAGACGCACGCCATCTGGCACAAGATCGCGCCGCAGTTGGCGCGCCAATACACCGTGGTCTGCCCAGACCTGCGTGGCTACGGCGACTCTTCGAAGCCGAAGGGGCTGCCCGACCACTCGAACTACTCCAAGCGGGTCATGGCCCAGGACATGGTCGAGGTGATGCGCAGGCTGGGCCATGCCTGGTTCCACCTCGTGGGTCACGATCGGGGCGGGCGCGTGGGACACCGCATGGCCGCCGACCATGGCCAGAGTGTGGTGCGCACTTTCACGGTGCTCGACATCTCGCCCACGCTGAAGATGTTCGAGTCGACCAACATGGCGTTCGCGCGCGCCTACTACCACTGGTTCCTCATGCTCCAGCCCGCCCCTTTGCCGGAGAGGATGCTGGCACCCGTGCTGCCGTTGAACATTCTGGGCGGCAGCGGCCTCAGCGCAAAGGGTCTGAAGGCCTTCTCCAAGGAAGCGCTGGCCGAGTACGTCAGGGCCTTCTCGGATCCACGCACCGTGCACGCCACCTGCGAAGACTACCGCGCCGCAGGCGGCATCGACCTGGAGCATGACCGGGCGGACGCCGGCCGCAAGATCGCCATGCCGGTGCGCGTTCTGTGGGGCTCCCGCGGTGTCGTGGGACAGCAGTTCGACTGCCTCGCAGATTGGCGTGAGGTCGCGCAGCACGTGACCGGTAGAGCACTCGATTGCGGCCACTACATCCCTGAGGAAGCGTCCGCCGAAACCCTGGCCGACATCCAGCAGTTCCTGCGCTCGCACGCAGCGAGTCAGGCCACTGGGTCGCAGAAAAGGAGTTGACGAGAAGGTGGCCGCGCGTTGACCGAGCCGTTGCCAGCGGAGCCAAAGAACACGGGCGATTTGTTGGCCAGGGTCACCAGTTCCTGGAAGGTCTTCGCCGGCAGGTTCAGGTTCGTCACCGCCACGAAAGGCAGCGTCGCGATGGGGGCCACCGGAACGAAGTCCACTTCGATGTCGCCGATGATCGTCGCTCCGTTGAGGCCCGACAGCGCACCGCGCACGGCGGCGACATCGGTGGACTTCGCCTTCACGATCGCCTGATGCAGCAGCTCGTAGGACAGGTGGTAGGCGTCGGCGTCGACGAAGGTGGGCTTGCGGTTTAAGCGCGTCTCGAACGCCTTGACGAAGGTGACAGCAACGACTTGTATTTGGCGAACAGGCCAAAGGGTTGCTGCTGCTTGGCCAGCGTGATGCCGGGCGCGCCAGGGTAGAGCACCATCAGGCCTTCGGACGGCTTTATCAGCAACTGCGAGATGTAGCTGCCGACATCGGTCGCCGTCACCGATGCAGAAATCGTCTTCTGCACCGTTGCGCCATGTCGCCAGGCCGACGCAGGTGCCGAAGCCGACAACGATCAGGAAGACGCGATAGGTGGGGCAGGGCTGGCCGAGCAGATCCATCGCACCAGCGAGCGACGGCGGAGGCGAAACCGACAGCGGCGACGTTCCCCACAGCAGTGTCACCATGGGGCCAAGCACGAGCGCGAGGCAGAAGGTGACGAGTGCGACGTCCATGTGCGGTATGCCGATGGAACGGTCGGCACAAGAATGAATGCTCCATTGGCTGAACAAGACCGGAGCTCCTGTTACGAGGGTTCCCTATGTTGCGACGTCCTTCGCAATCAACGCATCAAACGATCCGGCTGCCGCCACGCCCCTGCCAGTACTTCTCGCGCAGCGGCTTCTTGTACAGCTTGCCGGTGGGCAGGCGCGGCAGCGAATCGGTGAAGTCGACCGAGCGCGGGCACTTCATGCCAGCCAGGTGCTCGCGGCAAAAGTCGATCAAGGCCTGCGCAAACGCCGCGTCGGCCACCACGCCGGGCATGGCTTGCACCACGGCCTTGACTTCTTCGCCCAGGTCTTCGTTCGGCACCCCAAACACCGCGGCGTCGGCCACTTGGGGGTGGGTGATGAGCAGGTTTTCGCATTCCTGCGGGTAGATGTTCACGCCGCCTGAAATGATCATGAAAGTGGAACGTTCCGTTAGGTGCAGGAAGCCGTCGTCATCGACATAGCCCACATCACCCACCGTGCTCATGCTGCCATCGGCCGAGCGCGTGGCCTGAGTGCGCTCGGGGTCGTTGAAGTAGACGAACGGGCTGGCGGTCTTGAACCACAGCTCACCCGGCTGGCCCTTGGGTGCGGGCTGCATGTCGTCACCCAGCACATGCAGCTCGCCGAGCAGCACCTTGCCCACGGTGCCGCGGTGGGCCAGCCACTCGGCGCTGTTGCAGGCGGTAAACCCCAGGCCTTCGGTGGCGCCGTAGTACTCGTGAATGATCGGGCCCCACCACGCGATCATCTGCTCCTTCACCTGCACCGGGCAGGGTGCGGCGGCATGCACGGCAATGTGCAGCGACGACAAATCGTAGCGTTGGCGCACCTCAACCGGCAGCTTGAGCAGGCGGCTGAACATGGTGGGCACGAGTTGCGTGTGGGTGATGCGGTAACGTTCGACGAGTGCCAGGAACTGCTCGGGGTCGAAGTGCTCCATGATGACCACCGTGCCGCCATTGCGAATCGTTAACGACACGTTGGCTTGCGGCGCCGAGTGGTACAGCGGCGCTGGGCTGAGGTAAAGCATGGCGTCGCGGCATTGCCACAGCGCATTGAGAAAGCCGAACAGCGGCAGCGGCTGCGACGGCGGGTCCTCAGGCAAGGGCCGCAAGATGCCCTTGGGCCGGCCGGTGGTGCCCGATGAATACAGCATCGGCGTGCCCAGTGCTTCGTCGGCAATGGGCGTGGCCGGGTAGGCCGCCACCGCCTGCTCGAAGTCAACAAACCGCGCATCGCCCATGGCCGCCAACGCATCGCCCCCGCCCACCACCAGGCAACGCTGCACGCGCGGGCATTGCGCCAGCGCGGCGCGCGCCACCGCCAGCTTGGCCGCCGAGGTGATGAGCACCTTTGATTCACTGTTGCCGATGATGTAGGCCAATTCATCGGCCGTGAGGTAGGAGTTGATGCAGGTGTAGTACAGCCCGGCACGTTCGCCCGCGCTGTTGCTTTCGAGGTAGCGGTTGTTGTTCTCCATGAACACGGCGTAGTGATCCAGCCGCTGCAGGCCTTCAGCGCGCAGCAGATGTGCCAGCCGGTTGGCGCGGGCGCCGAATTCGGCATAGCTGACAGCTTCACCGGTACTGGCCATCACGAAGGCGGCACGGTCAGGGTATTGGGCGGTGTGGAGGCCGGGGTACATGGTGAATTCCTTGCTGGCCTTGGGCAAAGGCCTGTTGACGAACCATGCTACGCAGCGGCGCCGCGCGGCAACTCGGGGTCTGCACGCAGCCCTGCCCTACCAGGCCAGCGCCAGGATCTCGCGCACATCGGCCGCGCTGCGAATCGGCCGCGGGTTGGCCTGCACGGGCGGGTAGGCCAACGCTTGCTGGGCCAGCCCATCAAGCTGGTCTTCGCGCAGGCCCACGGCACGCAGGTTGCCGGGCAGGCCGAGTTGGCGAATCAGCGCAGCCACCAGGTCGGCCGCGCTGCGGCCCGCGCCGCCCATGGCGGCGGCCAGGGCTTGCTGGCGCTCGGCGTTGACCGCCGCGTTCCAGCGCAGCACCGCCGGCAGCATCACACACGAGGTGTGGCCATGCGCCACGTTGTAGCCCGCGCCCAGCGCATAGCCGATGCCGTGGCTGGCGCCGGTTTGCACGCCCGCGGCCAACGCGGCAACGGCTTGCCACATGCCGAATTGCGCCATCAACCTGGGCTGCAAATCTTCTGGCCGGGCCTGTATGGCGGGCAAGGCCTGCGCCAGCAGCGTCAGGCCTTGCAGGGAAAGCGCTTCGGTGGCCGGTGTGACCAGCGGCGAACACCAGCATTCCACGGCATGGTCGACTGAACGGATGGCGGTGGAAAACAGCAGGTCAACCGGCGTGTGCAGGGTGGCCGCGGGGTCGAGGATGGCGGTGCGCGGCACCATCAGCCGGTGCACGAACATCTGCTTGGCTTTGATGGCGCTGTCGGTGATGCCGGCCATGCCGGTGAATTCGGGCGCCGACAAGGTGGTGCTCACGGCCAGCATGCGCATGGCATC
>JAYUHT010000276.1:0-13230 GCA_043766725.1 Burkholderiales bacterium
AAAGCACAGCGATACCTCGTGGTATCGCGAGCATTTGCAACGCCGCAGACCGCTCCAAAGGCAGGATGCGCTCGCCGCGACGGGTTGTGCAGAGGTTCCCTAACGTTTGAATCCAGCACGCGGCGGCGCGGCCCGGCTTGACGCGGGTACGGCAGCGGGTACGGGTGCGGGTGCAGCGCACGGGTCAGCCTGGTCTGCCGCGCCGGTGTCGAGCAATGGCAGCAGGCCCGCCGGGCCGGCAATGGCGGCCAGGCCCAGGGCGGCCAACACCCTGCCGGTCAGGCGGCCGCCTTCAACGCCCACGCGCGGGTCGGCCAGGGTGCCCGTCACCAACAAAGGCGTGCGCAAGGACAGCGGTGAAACGTCCTTGGGCCGCACGGTGGCGCGTAACGCCAGGGTTTCATCGCGCAGGTTGATGCGCCCGTTCAGGCGCACAGTGCTGTCAGCGTTGTCGATGACGGCCCGGCGCGTTGTCGCCACGCCGTCATGCAGCGCCAGCTCGATGATTGCGCAGCGCAGCGGCAAGGGCCTGTCGCCACGAACCATCACGCCCAACGACTGCGCCACATCCAGCCCCATCAGTTCGGTCACCAGGTGCGACATCGTGCCGCCTTGCAAGCTGGCGCTGGCCACGCCATTCAAGCTGCCCATGATCTGCGCGGTGGAGCGGCCCGCTCCCGTGGCCTGAACATTTGCCGTGAGCAGCCCGGTGAGGTAAGCCTGAACCGTGGTGTCGCTGCCCTGGCGCGCGGCCACGCGTTGTTGCCGCAGCGCCGCGGCAGTGGGCTGTCCAGGCCGTGGGCCTGGCGCCTTGCGCACGCCGCGCACAAAGCCGGCCACGTCAACCGCCGCAAAGTGCAGGCGCACGGCCCAGTCCGGCGGGTCGGTCGTGGCGTCGAGCCGGGTCGAGCCCGTCACCTGCCCACCCGCCACCGCGGCGCGCAAATCTTCCAGGCGCAGCACGCCCGCGTCCAACACCACACGGGCCTGGACATGCCGCAACGGCGTCAGCGCGGCGCTGCCGAAATCGAGTTCGTCGATCGCCGCCGTCACGTTGGCATCCATGGCGCGCAACGATGGCAGGTCGAAGCGCCGCTGCGGCATCACCCGCCGCGGCGCAACTGGCGCACTGGCCGCGGCGGGCGCGCTGGGCGCAGCCGGCGCGTTCGCGCCGATGGCCGGGCCCAGATCGGCCAGGAACAGCTTGGTTGCGGTGAGATGCCCGGTGAGGCGGCCGCGCGCAGGCCGGCTGTCGTACTCAAAATTGCCGCCCAGAACACTGCGCCCGATGGTGGCGCGCTCGGCGTGCAACTGCCACCGGCCCGCTTCATGGCTGATCTGGCCCTTCAGGTCGAACGGCGGTGTGTCTGGCAGGGTCACGCCCAGCGGCTGCCCAACGCGAGCCAGCGACGGGCCTTTCAATTGCAGCTGGCCGTGCAGCGCACGCGCGCCGAACAGGGCCGCCGCCTGGCCATCAAACAACATTTGCGCCGCACCCACGCTGCCTTGCACCTGCACTGGCACCAGTGCGGGCACAGCGCCATCACTGCCGCTTTGCAGCAACGGCAGCGCGCGCGCCGCGTGCGCGCGCAGCTTCAATGGCAGCGCATGAAAGCGTCCCACCGCGGTGGCAGTGATGCCGCCCGACGCGGCCGCGCTTTCGGTGCCGAGCACATCGATCTGAACCTGCGTGTCGAGCACCCCATCGTCAACATGAATGCGGCCGGCATCGACGATCAAGTTGTCGATCTCTGGCATGCCGTGTTGCGGCGGGGGTTGCGAGCCTGTGTCGCTGGTGCGCACTTGAGGCCCCAATGCCCAACTCGCGCGACCGTCCGGCAGCCGTGCCAGATGCGCGTCCAGCGTGCGTGCACGCAGCCGTTCGATGCGCAAGGCAGCACCTTGCCGCCAGCGCCAAACGTTGCCCCAACCCCAGCCCAACAAAACGCCTTGCGCATCAAGCAAGTGCGGTACCGCCACGTCATTGGCGGCGCCGACCTTGAGTTGCCCAACCGTCAAGGTGGGCGCGCCGAAAAGCTTCAACGTGAAGTCGCCGCCCAGCACCACCGGCACGCCGCTGGCACGCGTCAAGGCCGCTTGCAGCGCGGAACGCAGGAACGGCCAGCCTGCGGTTTCGCACGCCGCAAGAGTGGCAATCAATACAGCGCCAGCCCCTGCCAGCAGGGCGGCCGGCCGGTGCCAACCATCCCCACCGCGCCAACCCCGTACAGGCTGACGAGGGGGCACCGCAGCCGCACCAACCTGAGGTGGGTTGCCGTCAATCTTGCCGTCAGCCGTTCGCGCTGGCGTAGACACCTGGCGCCACAGCCCGGGTAGACGCTTCAGACCGATGCACAGGCGCTGCGGCCGGTGACAACAGCGACAGCACGTTGTTGGCTTGAATGTCCAACAGTTGGGCCGCTTCTATATCGACTTCGAACAAGCGCAATGTCGGGTCGCTTGGGCAACCAAAGCCTCTTTTGGCGCGTCACGTCGCGCAGCACGCGGCCGTGCCCGCTGCTGGAGACGCAGGAGTTGCCGCCGGCCGGAGTGGCGGTGACGTTCACGTTCGCGTCTACCGCCACATCCCGCAGCCACAAGAACGGCGCTTCGCGCAACAACGCCCAGAGAAACCAGCGCTCATTCAAGTTCAGGTGGGTCGCGTTCATCAGGGTCAACTTGCCGTTGCAGCAAGTGCAAGCAGTCAATGGGATTCAACGCATGCAGGGCAAATGGCGTGCCGCGTCAACCCTGCCATGGCCTCGCTACCACCCGCCACGCAGGTACGCCACTTGCCGCAATTTCGATCAGCGATGAGGTCTTGCGCAAAGCCTGCAGGCCCGTCAGCTTGAACCCTCAACTTCACCTGGAAGGATTGCTTCATGAGCCAGAACACCACCCGCCAGCCGCAACGAGAGCAGGCCAAGCCTTCGCGCGAAACAGGCGCAAAGAGCGACCGGCCGTTGCCCGACAATCTCTCGCAAGATCGCAAGTTCCAACTGCAACGCACCGACAAGACGCAGTCGGGCGACGGTGGGCAGCGTAGTGCGCGTGATCAGCGCGCCAGCAACCGCGACGACCCGCACGACGGCCAGACGTCCATTGGTGACGATGACGACGGCCTGCCCGTGCCCACTCCCGCCGATGACGACGACTCCTTGAACAGCGGCGGTGGCCGCGCAAAGGGTCGGCGCAAGTAGGCTCGGATCGAACTTGTGACGACAAGCCCGCCTTGCAAGGCGGGCTCAAGCCGAGCGCCGCCGCCGCTCCACCGGCGCAATGTTCAGCATCTGGCGGTACTTGGTGACCGTGCGGCGGGCCACCACCAACCCTTGCTCAGACAGCTGTCGCGCGATCTCGGCGTCAGACGCCGGGGCCGCTTGTTTTTCGGATTCGATCATGTCCTTGATCAGCCCGCGAATGGCGGTGCCCGAGCATGCGCTGCCGTTGCTGCTGACCATGGAGCGCGAGAAGAAGTGCTTCAGCTCGAACACACCACTCGGCGTGGCCATGTACTTGTTGTTGGTGACGCGCGAGACGGTGCTTTCATGCACGCCCACTTCGGCCGCGATCTCGCGCAACGCCAAGGGCTTCATCGCCATGGCACCGAATTCAAAGAAGTGGCGCTGGCGCTTGACGATGGCCTGCGCCACGTCGAGGATGGTTGAGAAGCGCAGCGCGGCGTTCTTCACCGTCCACTTGGCCTCTTGCAAGTGCCCGGCCATCTCGGCATGTTGTGCGGTCTTGTGGCGCTGGAAAAGGTCTGCGTAGACTTGGTTCACGCGCACGCGCGGCACGATGGCCGGGTTGAGTTGCACTGACCACTCGCCCCGCACCTTTTTCACCAGCACATCGGGCACCACGTAGTCCACGCGCGAAGAACCATAACGCCAGCCGGGCCGCGGGTCGAGGCGGCGAATGCGCGCACACGTGTCGGCCACCCACTGCTCGGGCTCGCCGAGCTGCTTGGCCAGCGCCGCCACCTTGCGCGACGCCAGCAGCGGCAAATGCTCGTTGATGATGACGCTGGCCAGCGCACGCGAGTGCGGGCAGCCGATGGCGGGCAGCTGCAGCAGCAGGCACTCCGCCACGCTGCGCGCCGCCACGCCAAGGGGTTCCAGACCTTGGACGCAGACCAGCGCGGACTCGATCTCGGCCAGGGTCGCGCGGGGCTCAAGCCCCGCCACGGCAAGCAGCTCGGCCAGCGGCGTGCGCAAGTAGCCGTCGTCGTCGAGTGAGTCAACGATGACGCGCGCCATCTGCAGCTCGCGCGCGCCAAGTTTCATCGCCCCCAGTTGCTCGTGCAGGTGCTGCGCCAGCGAGGCTTCAACCGCCATCAAGTCCAGCGCCGTGGTGTCGCTGTCAGTGCTGCGAGGCAACTTGCCGACACCATCGGCCAGCCACTGGTCGCGGTCATTCTCGTTGTCGCGGTCGTTGTCGTTGCCGTTGTCGTTTTCGCGCTCCCCCGGCGGCGGGGCGTCGTCGGCGCCGTCATCGGAGTCGCCGTTTTGCGCGTCGATCAGCTCTGCGCTGTCTTGCGTATCGGCCAGCCCCTCGTCGAGTTCCAGGAAGGGGTTTTGGCCCAAGGTGGTGTGCACCGTGGCGGCAAAGTCAAGCGACGACATTTGCAGCAGCCGCACCGCATGTTGCAGCCGTAGAGACATGGCTGGCGTTTGCTTGGTGTCGTGACGCAGATCGAGATAAGGCATGGGCCGGTCTCCATTCGGGGCTTGAGCGATCTGGCGGCGGCGCATAGGGGCCGAATGCCTGGGCTGCCGTGGCTTTGTTCAACCGCATCGCAACTGCCATGCCAGCCCGGCCCCAGTGGGCCAGTACGCCGTGGCCAAGGCGCCATGCCTGCGCACGTGGGGCTGGCACCAGCACTGTTTACCGATATGGCCGCGCATTGCGGTAAATGCTGCCGTGCCTGAGGCGGTGTTGCCCGGCCAGTCAACGGTGCATCGTGCGGGCCGCTGCGGGCACGCGAATTGCTCAAGCCAAGCCTGCCTTTTTCAAACAGGAGCATGCACATGAAACGAGTAGCACTGATCACCGCCTTGGCCCTGAGTGGCCTGCTTGCCGTTGGCTGCGACCGCAATGCCTCTATGCAGACCACGCAGACCAAGGTGGGCCAGGCCGTTGACGACGGCACCATCACCGCCCGCGTGAAGACACGCTTCGCCGAAGACAGCCGCGTCAGCGCCCTGCGCATTGGCGTCGAGACTCAAAACGGCACCGTGCAGTTGACGGGCACCGCCGCCAGCCAGGCTGAGAAGGACCAAGCCACCGCGGTGGCGCGCGCGGTGCCTGATGTCAAGGAAGTGCGTAACAACGTGGTGGTGCGAGGCAGCAATTGAAGCGGTTGAGGCAAGGGCTGGCCCCGAGCCGCCCTTGCCTAACAGGGCAGCGCGTGCGCTGAAAAGCGCGGACGCCAGTTCACCACGCGGATAGCGCCGGAATGGCGCTATGCCCTCGGCATACTGCGACCACGATGGCCATGCAAGGGCTGGTACGGGGTGCAAGCCATGATGGTGTGGTGGGCGAGAGCCTGGTGTTTGCTCTGATGAATGCCGTGGCCAGCCATGCCCCCCGCGAACCCGGGGTTGGGGACGGCACGCGAGTTGCCGTCGTGGTTGGGCAATGGATCCACCCACAACAACCGTCATGGCCGCGCGGCAGGCGCCCTCCGTGATCGCCGGCCGCAACGTCTCGATACGGTCGCGCCTGCTGATACTGGTGGCGTCGGTGTTGCTGCCCGCGGTGGCGGCAGCGGTGTGGTTGGTGGCACAGACCTACAGCGCTGAGCGCCAAGCCAACCAGCGCTTGCTCACCGACACCGCACGCGCGCTGTCACAGGTGGTGGATCGTGAATTGGCGCAGCGGGCGTACTTGCTGCGCGGCCTGGCGATGTCGCGCATGCTGGACGACGCGCCAGAGCTGTCGCGCGACAACCTGCTCGCGTTCGAGCAACAGGCCCGGCGCACCTTGCATGGCCTTGCCGGCTGGATGGAGGTGCGCAACCGCGATGGCCTGTTGATCGACACGCGGCGCCGGCCCGGGGAAACCTTTCTGCCCCATGCACCGGGTGCGGCCCGGCCTTTGATACAGCAGGCGCTTTTGCTGCCGCTGCCCGGCCCGACGACACAGGCGCTGCAATACGCCACGCTGGTGCAACCGGTGGAACGAGACGGTAACGTGGTGCTGAACCTGACGCTGGCCGTGCTGCCAGAAGAGATGCAACGCATCATCGATGCGCAACAGTTGCCGGCAGACTGGGTCGGCGTCATCGTCGACGGCAGCGGCACCATCGTGGCACGCCACCCGGGCGGCCCGGCCGACGCGGGGCGAGCCGCGCCAGCCGACTTGCGTGCCCGCATGGCCGCTGAGCGTGAAGGCCTGGTGCGGACCAACACGCTGGACGGCCAGGGCGTGGCCAGCTACTTCAGCACCTCGTCGCAGGGCTGGACCTACGTCACCGGCATGCCGGGCGAGCAGTTTGACGGCGCGTTGCCCAGCGCGGTGGTCAAGGTGGCCTTGGGCGCGCTGGCCATGATCGGCCTGGCCATCTTGGGCGCGGTCTGGGTCTCGCGCAGCATCTCAATACCCGTGCAGTCACTAAAGCAATCGGCGGCGCAATTGCAGGCTGGCATGCCCGTGCATGCGCACGCCACGGGCATGGCGGAGTGCGACGACGTGGCCCAGGCACTGGCTGCTGCCAGCATCTCGATGCGCGACGCCAAGGCCGAACTGGAGCGCCAGGTGGCGCAGGCGGTGACGCTCACCCGGCAGGCCGAACAGCGCGTGTCGCACAACCAGCGCGTCGAGGCGCTGGGCAGGTTGACGGGCGGCGTGGCGCACGACTTCAACAACCTGCTGGGCGTGATCAGCAACAGCGCGCACCTGATTCAACGCCAGACCGATGCGCCGGCCATTTTGATGCCCGTGGCCGCCACGCTGCGCGCGGTAGACGTGGGCAGCCGCTTGACCCAGCACCTGCTGCGCTTTTCGGGCCGCCAGCCGGTGCGCCCGCGCGCGGTGCATCTGAATGCCTTCCTGCCCGAGGTGGTGGAGTTGATGAAGACCGTGCTGGGCAAAAGCATTGCCGTGTCGCTCGACGTCGCCGAAGGCACGCGCAGCGTGTTGGTGGATCCGAACGAGTTGGAACTGGCGCTGGTGAACCTGGCGCTGAACGCGCGCGACGCGATCCGCGGCAGCGGCCATGTCTGGCTGCAAGCCAACAACGCCGAACCACACGATCAGCTTGACCTGGCCGCCGGCGACTACGTGGTGCTGGCGCTGGGTGATGACGGCAGCGGCCTTGAAGAGAGCCTGGCCGAGCGTGTGTTCGAGCCGTTCTTTTCCACCAAGCCAGTGGGCCAGGGCACCGGCCTCGGCCTGAGCCAGGTGCACGGCTTTTGCGTGCAGGCGGGTGGCGCGGCGCGGCTGGCCAGCACGCCAGGGTTAGGCACCACCGTGACGCTGGTGCTGCCGGCTGGGCCGCCACAGGCGTTGGTGCCCAGCCCGGCAGAGGAACGGCGTGAGTTCTCCGTCAAGGGCCGGCGCGTGCTGCTGGTGGAAGACAACGTGGAAATGGCCGACGCCACCGCAGCGCTGTTGACGTCGTTCGGCGCCGTTTTGACACGCGCCACCAGCGCGCCCCACGCGCTACAAGTGCTGGGCAGCACAGCGGCCTTCGACGTCGTGCTGTCGGACGTGGTGATGCCCGGCGCCATGGACGGCATTGCGCTGGCGCGCCGGTTGCGGCGCGAGCACCCTGCCCTGCCGGTGGTGCTGATCAGCGGCTACTCCGGTGCCCTGGCCGACGCCAGCGATCTGCACGTGTTGCGCAAACCGTGTGCGCCCGAAGAGCTGTTGGCGGCTTTGCACCAGGCCATGGCGGGCCGGGCAGCCCACGCGCCGTAGGCCAACGCCCGCGGGCCACTTCGCAGGCGCCATTTAACCGCCCTGACATTTCCACTTCACAGCAAAAAGGAATTTCCATGAACGATCGAGACCTCATGAAAACCCTGAACCATCTCATTGAAACCAGCCGCGACGGTGAACTCGGCTTTCGCACCTGCGCCGAGCACGCGAGCAGCGCCGAACTCAAGCTGCTGCTGCGCGCCCGCGCGGAAGACTGCCGCCAGGCGGCCGCCGAGTTGCAGGCCCTCGTGGTGCAACACGGCGGCAGGGCTGAAGATCGCGGCAGCATTGGCGGCGCCCTGCACCGTGGCTGGGTCGCCACCAAAGCTGCGCTCACCGGCCACAGCGATGCCGCCCTGCTGGAAGAAACCGAGCGCGGCGAAGATGTCGCTCTGGAGCAATACCGCGACGCCATCAAGCAGGACTTGCCGCCCGACGTGCACGGGGTGGTCAGCCGACAATGTCAAGGCGTGCAGCGCAACCATGACCAAATTCGAGCATTGCGCAACCAGGCGCGCGAGGTGGCAACACGCTGAACAGGGCGGCCGCAGCAACGGGCCGCTGTTGCCGGGTGCGGTGTGCCGCACCGCGCACGCCCCCGCGGCGGCTTCACCCCGCGGTGCTGCGATGCGCCAGGTTGAGGATGGCCAGCAGCACCAAGGCGCCGACCAACGACGCGACCAAAGCGCCCATGTTGAAGGCTTGCAGATCGAATGCGCCGACGCCCAGCATGGGTGAGATAAACCAGCCGCCAATCGCGGCACCCAGCACGCCCACCGCAATATTGAGGATGACGCCTTGCTGGCTCTTGATGCGCATCAGCCTGCCGGCCAGACCGCCGAGCACCCCTCCAGCCAACAGCCACGCCAACACGTTGATCATGACAAGCGCTCCTGAGTCAATTGATATACAGCTCCGCGCAACATGAGCAAAGTGGGCGGTGCCACCTCACTCATGCCCCTCGCGAGGCGGGCAATGTCGTTGGCCTCACGCGCTACGGGTTGGCAAGCGGCATGCCGCTTGGCGCATCTCGCGGGGCACTCAATTGGATGCAGGGCTGAGCCGCCGGGCCGACGCCAAGGCGAATACCGCAATGCGCAGCATGGAGGTTGCCTGATAAGCCTGCAGGCGATGCAGCAAGCGTTGCAGAAAGCGCTGCAGCATGCGGTGCAAATGGCACGCCCCCTGTTGAAGGCAGGGGCTTGGTACGCCACTTGCCCATTTCGCTGGTCGTACTTTCGCGAGACCCTGTCATGCCTGCCATCGCAAACATCAGCGGCTTCAAGACGGTGGTCTACGTGGATGATCAGGAAGTCAACATCTTGTTGATGCAGGCGATGCTGCGCCACCGACCGGGCTTGCGATTGGTGGTGGCCAGTTCTGGCACGCAGGCGTGGGAGTTGACTGAAGGCCTTGAGCCCGCTTTGTTGATGCTGGACATTCGGCTGCCTGATTGCACCGGCATTGAACTGCTGCTCAGGTTGCGCCAACACCCGGGCTGCCGCGACGCGCCGGCCGTGGCAGTCACGGCCGAGCATGACTTCAACATCCGAAACACCGGCTTCCTGGAGCTGTGGACCAAGCCGCTGCATTTCGATCGGGTCTTGTCCCAGCTTGACGCCTTGGTCGGCGCCCAAGGCAGCTCATTGCCGAACCCTTCTCGCCGCCAAGAGCCAACAGCATTGGCCAAACCCAGCTGAAGTTAACTGCCGGTGGCGATGCCCGAACCCACTGCGGGCACGTCACTTGCCGAACTGAAGTTGCGGTGCTTGCCGCCTGCCGAATACCCGGCTTGCGCACCAAGCGCCCATTGTTGGCAACAGGAGTTATCCAGATGAGCAAGCTTATCAATCGCATCACCGGTGTGGGCGTCACCTGCCTGGCCTTGGCCGCCGGCCTGGCCTTCGCCCAGACAAGCCCGTCGGGCACGGGCGCAGGCCCAGGCGCCACCCCTGGCGCAGGGACCAGCACCGGCGCCGCGGGCACCACCACGCCCTCGGGCACGAGCACGCAAACGAATGCGCCGGGCACCCAAGGCGCCACCACCGGCGCCACCACGGGCACCACCCCCAGTACCGGCACCCTCAATGCTGACGGTACGCGCACGAACGCCGATGGCACCCGCACGAACGCCGATGGCACCCGTGTGAATACTGACGGCACCCGCATGACCACCGATGGCACGCGTCGCGCCGACGGCACGACCAGCGGCTCAACCAGCGGCTCAACCAGCGGCACGACCAGCGGCACGACCAGCGGCGGCATGAGCGGCAGCACGACGCCTGCGACCACCGGGTCAACCACGACCGGCACCGGGATGTCCAACAACAGCGGCACCACCACGGGCAGCCCGCGTATGAATCGCGACGGCACGATGATGGACAGCAATTCGTCGGCGATGCCGCGCGACAACATGACCAGCGGCAACGCTGACGCTGCGACGCGCCGTTCCGCACGCCGCGACCGTAACTAGCCCTTGAAGTAGAGCGGCCCGCACCGCGGGCCGCTCCCTTTGTAGAGCTACGCCCTCACCGCGCGCTGGTCAGAATCGGCAGCACTTGCGTGAATATCGAGTTCACCAAGCGCGTTTCGGGCAACACGTAGATCACACCATTTCCGTGGGCAAATTTGGCCTTGATCACGCTGTCGTAAAACTTCACCGGCACATTCACGCAGCCATACGAAATGCGGTTGTCGGCCGCGCTGGCCGAGGCCAGGCGCTGCAGTCGCCGCTCGCGTGGGTTGGTTGCGCGCACCCGGTGCAGCGACACCGCGGCGTCATAGTCGACCCAGAAAATGTCTTCACCATCCGCATTGCGCCCCGGCTCAGCCACGAACCGGCCCGCCGGGGTGGTGCGCTCTGCGGGCGCAATGGCTTCAATCGGCCGGCTGCCAATGTCCTGCACGGATTCGTCGCCCCGCGCCAAGCCGAGCAATACCGGTGAAGTGCCCAGGAGCCGGGCATTGCCACCAAAGACCCAGACGCGCGCCTTGCGCTTGTCGATGACCATGAATGGCTCGCCCGCGTTGTCGGCGTGCTGTGCAATCAGGCGCAACGCCACCTTGGTATCCGGCGACAACGCCGGAGCAGCGACGGTGGCCGGCGCCGCACATGCCAGGGCCAACGGCAGAGCCCACTGGGCGCGGAAACTAACGTTACGCATGCAGCGCCACCGGCCGGTTACGCCGCAGTCGACGCGACTGCAAAGGGTGCGCAAACGGTGCGGTGATTTGGCTCAACAAGTCGTGATGCGACGGCTGAGCGTGGTGGCCGTGGTGGCACTTGGCGGTTGAATACTGGCCATGACGCATTCGGGGCTCCTGCAGGCGCCGGTTCGGGTGACCCCCGAACGCGTGCTGCGCATACAGGGCAATCAATGTGCCCGCTCCCGTGCCAACAACCTCGTTCAGCTCACCGTGGTTCTTCCGCGCCGCCTTCCCCGCCCTCGGCCGAATATTCCTTCAGCCGGTTGTAAAGCGTCTTCAGGCTGATGCCCAGCACCGCGGCCGTGCGTTCCTTGTGATGCCGGTGGTGGCGCAAGGTGGCCTGGATGAGCAGGCGTTCGGCCTGGGCCAGCGACACCCCCAATGGCAACACCAAGGTGGGCGCGCCGGCCACCGCCGCGCCCTCGATGCTGGGCTCGGCGGCCGGCACAGGAGCAGGGCCTGGCCCCGGCTCAGCCAGCGCGGCGGGGGCCGGCTGGGCCGGCATGCCAGGCGGGGTTGGCATGGCGGACGCAGCGTCTTGCGGCAGCCAGGCGGTGTCGATCACGTCGGTGTGCGCCATCACGTACGCCCGCTGCACCGCGTTGCGCAGTTCGCGCACATTGCCCGGCCAGCGGTAGGACACGAGTCGGTCCAGCGCGGCTGGGCTGAAGCGCTTGGCAGGGCCCTCTTGGGCGCTGAATGAGGCCAGAAAATGTTCGGCCAGAAGCGGCACGTCTTGCAAGCGGTCGCGCAGCGGTGGCAAATCGATCGGGAAGACATTCAGCCGATACATCAGGTCTTCGCGCAGCCGCCCGCTGGCCACGGCCTGCATCGGCAGCCGGTTGGTGGCGGCAATCACGCGCACGTCGGTCTCCTGGCTCTGCGTGGAGCCCACGCGCATGAAGCGCCCGGTTTCCAACACGCGCAGCAGCTTAACTTGCAGCTCCAGAGGCATCTCGGTGATCTCGTCGAGGAACAGGGTGCCGCCGCTGGCGCGTTCGAAAAAGCCTTGGTGCTGCCGATCCGCACCGGTGAAGCTGCCTTTCTCGTGGCCGAAGATTTCGCTCTCGATGAGGTTGGGCGAAATGGCGCCGCAGTTCACCGCCAGGAACGGTTTTTTGCGCCGGCGGCTGAGGTCGTGGACGCTTTGCGCCACCACTTCCTTGCCGGTGCCGCTTTCCCCAGTGATGAACACAGTGACGCCGGTGCCCGCCACGCGCGAGATCTGCTCGTACACGCGCTGCATGGCCGGGGCGCGCCCCCACAACTGACCAAAATGCCCCGCGCTGGCCAGGTTGGCCTCCAGATTGGCCACCTCGGCCTTGAGCACCGCAGGCTTGGTCACGCGCGACAGCACGCCTTGCAGTTGCACCAGGTTGATGGGTTTGACCAGGTAGTCAGCGGCGCCCAGGCGCAATGCCTGGATCGACGATTCCAGGCTGGCATGGCCGGTAATCAGCACGACCTCGGAATCGGCCACCAGTTGTGGATCCGAGAACAAGTCCATGCCGCTGCCGTCGGGCAGGCGCAGGTCGAGCAAAACGATGTCGGGCTGGTGCAAGGCAATCTGGCGCCGCGCGTCGCGCAGCGTGTGCGCCAGCGCGACGGTGAGGCCTTCGCCAGCCACCAACGCCTTGAGCGTGGCCGCTGAATCGACATCGTCTTCCACGATCAGGGCGTGGGTCATACGGAGCGTTCCTTCTTCAATTTGATCCAACCTGTTTTTGGCGTCGCAGATTGTCGCCGCGGCGGCCGCCACATGGTTTCGGGCACACGCCTTGCCAACATAGCGCAGCATTCAGTCATGCCAAGGAGCGGTGCCATGATAGGAACCATCACGCGAGCGGCGCGCTTGGCAGCCGACTCTGCGGCACAAGTCGCCATGCAAGTCGCAGATCGGTACGCTTACCCGAGCCGCCGCGACACATACCCCGTGGCAATGCCTGTGGGCCGGCATTCTGGTGGGCCGGGGCTCGCCGTCACACTGCTGTTGGCGCTGGGGCTGCTGTATTTGGCAATCCAGGTCGGGGTTAAATCCAACGGCACCAGCGCGCGCTCGCGCGCCGATGCCAAACCGTTGCAGACCTGGGAAGGTGAAGG
>JAYUHT010000277.1:0-13229 GCA_043766725.1 Burkholderiales bacterium
GGCCGCGTGCGCGCCGATCAAGAAGTCCGGCAGCACCTGCGCCTTGTTGCCACCCGCGCGGCGGTAGCGCATGAAGGCCTTGCCGGCCAAAAAGTACGCGGGTCGAGGAATGTCGAGCACCTGCAATTCAAGTCGCTGGATGACGCGGTCAAGTTCTTCGATGCGTGCGAAGGCCAGGGACAACTCGGCGTAAACGATGCCGTTGATGGCCAGGGGATGCACCTGAGATTGCGCTTGAAGTTGACGGACCGACCACTGCGCCCATTGCGCATCGTCTTCGAGCACATCGATCAAGACGTTGGTGTCGATCAGCACCATGGCGTGTGTTCGTCGTCAGGCCGGTTGCGCGGGCGGTTCAATCCCGCAACAAGCGCATCAGATCGTCGGTGCGCCACTTCACCGTGGCCGTGCCGCGCACCGCCTCGAAGCGGTTGGTGGCCCTGCCAGCGCCGCGCGGCTTGGCTGCTTGCAATACCACCTGCCCCAGCTCATTGACGGCGAAATCCACGGCGCTGCCGGGCAACAGATGCAAGGCGTCGCGGATGTGCTTGGGCACAGTGACTTGGCCTTTGGATGTGAGCGTGGTGGACATGGCGTTGGGCTCGGTATTACCTGGTTCGACATGGTAACGCGCACGGGTCGCAGCCGCTGCCGTTGATGCCGCTGAGCCCTAAACAGCCATGAAAGTACCTAACCTCATCGCAGCCTCAGCGCCTGCTCCACGCTGCGCCGCATCAACGCCGCCTCGCGCGAGCAGCCCTGCCTGCGCAGCGCAGGTATTTGCGCGCCCAGTGTTGCGAACATTGCCGGGTTGGAGCCATAAGCCCAGCACGCGATGTTGGTTCGCCGTACGGGGTCGAGGCTGTGCACATCGCTGGCGTCGCCTTGATTCAACTCGCGGTGGAAGAAGTTCAGCGCGCCGGTGATGGCGTGGGCCGACATCCCGCTGCGCAGTGCGATCAGTGTGGCGATCTGATCGGCGGCGTCCTCTTCGCGGCCCAGCACCGGCCAGCGGCGGCCGTGGATCAGGGCGTGGCCGTACTCATGCGCCGCCAGCCACAGCAAGGTGGCGCCGTTGAGCCTGGCGCGCGTCTGTGCGTCGGAATACTGGTCGTGCAGGCCCACCACCCTGCCGACCAACTCGGTGCACAACACCATCTCGGCCCTGGCGCTGTAATACATCGCGTTGGCCTCGGCGCAATCGGCCATGCGCAGCACCAATTTGTCGCTCGGCGTGAAGCGATCCAACCACTGGGCGATGCTCTCCAGCAGGCGCGCGTCGCGCACCCGGTTGACCGTTGCCGGGTCGTGACTGGATGCGGCGTAGGCCACCCGGATGGCTGCTGCTGTGCCAGGCGCCAGCAGCGCCACAGCCAGCGCGAGGGCGGCGCCCCATCGACTACAGGGCGCGCTCACTTCAGGGCCTCCGTTGGCACCGTCAGGCCGATGTGCTGCGCTTTGGCGCCGTAGCGCGCGGTCAAGCCCAGCCAAAAGGCCTTGAGCGACTCCAACTCAGCGGGTTTGAGGTACAGCTTGCCGTCGTCGGGCATGGCGCCCAGGCCCAGCCAATACAGATCGAAACCCCGCGCCGCGCGCCCCTCGGGCCAACCCAGCCCAGCGGCACTCACCGCCGCCAACTCCTTCTCCACATCGATGGCCCGAGGCAGTTTTTTGGCATAGAAGCTGCGGCCCGATTTGCTGTATTCCAAGCCGTCGGAGTAAACGAACACACGCACCGGCGTGCTGGGCGGCAAGGTCGGCAGCACATCGGTGGCTAACCAACGAACGGCGTAGACGATTTCGGAGAACTGGCCGGCCGGGCTGCTGGCGATTTGCCTTTGCGCGTCGGCCACCAGCTGCTTGAGGTTCTGTGCCCACAGCTTGGGCAAGCAGCGGTCCAGCTTCTCAACATCGCCGATGACGCGGTCGCGGCGAATGGCTTCGCTGGCTGCGGGCTCCTGGAAGGCGCGGGCCACCTCGCGCGGGAACTCGCCGGCGGCCAGGCCAGCAAAGCTGAACAACATCACCTGCTCACCCCGGTGGCTGAGCAATTTGCGCTGGTGCGCGCTCAGGCTTTCCATCGCCGCCGCATCGCGCGGCGTGGTCGTGTCGATCAAGAAGATGTTGATCCCCGTGGGCGCCGGCACAGCCAGGCCTACCTTTCGATAACACGACAGCGGCGCGACATTGGCGACGCCTGGCTCGGCGCCCGCCGAGCCCGTCGGCACCAGATGGAGCGCAACACAAAGGGCCGCGGCCCGCACAGCGGTGACCGCGTTGACGGCAATCCAGTCAGTCAGGGTGCAAGACATCTCAAGCCTCCGGAAGGTGGGTGGCGGGGGCGACGCGTGCCTCAAACCAGTCGTTGCGCAGCAGATCAATCGCACGCAGTTGGCACGGCGGCCACTGCCGTTGCGCACTCGGGGCCAGCGCCGTTTTGCGCTTTTCAATTTCGCGGCTGAAGCGCTGCAGCTTGCGGTCAAGCGCGGCCACCATCTTGCGGAAGTGCGCTTCATTGAAGTGCGCCACCGACGCGGCATCTGGGAACCTGGCCAACACGGCAGCATCCCGCGCGCTGTCTTTGACATTGATGTAGGTGCTGCGGGCCTTGTGCCAATACAACACCGCCGCACTCAACAGCAAGACCATCGACAGCATCAATGAGGGCAGCAACGCGCCGACAGCGCTTTCGCCGGCGGCCGGCGCAGCCGAAGTTGTCGTACCAGGCTTGGCCGGGGTCGATGGCGGCGGCAAGGTGATCTCGTCGGCATCAGAAAGCTTCGACGCCCAATTGGCCTGTGCCGCACTGGGCTCGCTGTCGCCGCCGGTGGGCGGCGTGATGCTGCGCATTGCACCGCTGATGACGGCGAGCAAGATAACGCCAACGATCAACACAAGGCGGCGAACGTACTGTGCGCGGTGCGCCAGCGAAATGCCGATGCGCGAGCCCACCAAGGACATCAGGGCAGCCAAACGGGTGCGGTCCGCAGGCTCGGTGCTGGCGTCGATCTCGCGGGCCAGGCGGCGCACCTCAACGATGCGCGCCTCGTCTGCGGCCAGATCAGTCAGCTTCGACACTGCCGCGCCCACGATCACGCCCCAGAGCACAGACAAGGTCATCGCCATGGTCGCGGTGAACTGCGATTTGAAGTAACCCAGGATAGCCGTGCCGGCCATCACGCCGTCGGCCACCACCACCGCCAGCAGCGCCAGCGAAAGCAACAGAGTGGCGTGGTGCACTTGGTGATCGAGGCTCAGCTCCAGCCGCTGCTGGCTCAGCGCATGCGATTGCGCCGTGATCATGTGCGGCCCATGGTCCTTGGCCAAGGCGGCCCACAGGGCCACAACACCCAAGGTGACCAAGCCCACGGCCACCATGCGCGCGACAAGATTGGAAAGGCCGAAAGCCTCCAGATCGACCACCGACCACAGCAGAAGGCCCGCACCCGTGAAGAGCACGATGGCTGTCAGCAGTGCCAGCAATACCGGGCCGGCGAAGTAGGGCGGCCGGCGCAGCGTCTGCGCGTATTCCGAGGCCAGCTCGCGCGGGGCGGGCAGCTGGGCCCAATCGGCCGCGCTGCCCGGTGGTGGGCCGCGCAAGGTATCTACCGCCAAGCCGCGCAGCTTGGTGGCGCCATAACGATAGTTCGTTAGGGCCAGGTTGATGAGGGTGAAAAAGTGAGTCATCTTGGTCTCCGCGCACGGGTTTGTTGAACACGACGCGAGTCTGAAGATTTGCGGCAGCCTTGTAGGTGCCCGCCAAGCTTGGATGCGTTGCACCACGATCTATGCCCCTTGAGTTGGCCGCCGCATAGCACCAAGTGCGCGGCTCGAAGGAGCTTTCACATGACTCATCCCAACATCATCGTGACGCGGCACTGCGGCGCCACTGAATGGATACGAAGCCAGGTGCGCGACCCCATTGCCTTGACGCTGGCACACATTGATTCGACGGCTTGGCAGCGGCTGCGCCAATTGGCGGCCGGTAGGCCCGTCAACGTATTTGGCGTGCTGCCGCTGTACTGGCTGCTGCGTCTTGAATCCCAAGGAATGCGCTGCTGGGCGCTGGATGTGGAGATGCCAGCCGACCGACGCGGCACCGAGATCACGGCGGTCGAGTTGAGGTCGCTCGGCGCCCGCCTCAGGCGGGTGCGGGTCAGGAGCGTGGCGCTGTGGCCATCAGTAAAACCCTGAGGCAAATGGCCACCACCCTAACCGCGCATGCGCTACCCTGAAGTGCCACAGCCACAGTTTCTCAAGGGAGCGTCAAGATGCGCAACGTGCTGATCGCCTTGGTGGGCATGTCGCCCGCCGTCGTCACCGAAACGATTTGGGCTTTGGCCCATGACCCCGATGACCCTTGCGTGCCTGATCAGATCGTGTTGATCACGACACAGGCCGGCAAGGAGGAAATTGAGCGGCATCTGCTGCCGACGAATCCGACATTTCCGTCGAAGTTGAAGCAGCTCGCCAAGGCGCTGCGCGACAAGCGGATCGAGCCGGCGTTCGCGCCGCAAGGCGCGCAGCCCAATGTGAAGGTCGAGTGCGCTGTCGATGACAAGGCCGGTGCCCATGCTGATGCCCACGCCGTGGACGAACTCCACCACATGGGCGATGCGGTTCTTCGCGTCGTTAAGAGCTTCGTAGCAGACCGAGATTGCCGAGTGATCCTCAGCATCTCTGGCGGTCGCAAATCCATGGGTCACCTGGGTGGATCGGCCATGACGTTGCTGGCACGTGAGCAGGACTTCATGTGCCATGTGCTGGTCACGCCAGCGTGGCTGGAGCATCCCGACCTCCGCTACTACTTTCCGAAGGCTGGAGAGCACTTCACCAACCCGAATCCGCTAACAGGCGAAAGCGATCGCGTCGACGGCCAGGATTCGACTGTCGAACTCACTCGCGTACCGTTTCTGCGGCTGAATCACTACGACTCGGTGCAGAGCCTGATGGCGCGATTCGATGACCTTGGCTTCGAGGGCGTCATCGATTCGATCAACAACGCAGGCAAGAAAGTCTTGGTGATTGACTGGGCGGCGAAGACCGTGAGAGTTGACGGCCTGGACCTGAAAGACAAGTATTCAAAATTGGCTGAACAAGCTGTCGCCTATTTGGTGGTGTTAGGCATCTGCCGCAGGTGGCACCGTGACATGAATGACGACGACGCCTTGCTGTTCTTGCGCGTCTGGCGGCTTGTCGACTTCAAGTTCAATGGCCTAACTATTTCCGGGAATAAAAAGCGTCTGAATTCCTGCGCAGATGGGTTGTTTGAGCGCCGCCGTCAGGACCTGGAATTCACGTGGCCGGTTTCTGAGAGCTCGGCTCTGGACTCCACCCTGTTCTTCGAAGCCCATAAAAAGACCAGTGAACTTTCCTGCCAAGTGCCAAAGCCCGACCCCGCCAAGCCGACATCGAGTGAACTGAAGTCGCCGCGCGAGACATTCAAGCAGCGGCGCCGGGCAAGCATTGAACCCATCATGTCAGGCTGGCGCACGGCAATCTTCAAGACCCTGGGCAGTCTTCAGCCCTATTTTCTGCCGAATGCATCGAAAAACTTTTATGTCATGCCCGACGCCCTAACCCTCGACACCGGCGACGAGCAGTTCGACTTCCTCCCCAGGCCCAAGCCATGACCGCACTGCCCGATTTCGTCGACCTCAAGCCGCTGCTGGGCGAGCTGCCCGCAACGCGCAGCGCCGAAGTGACCGTCTTGCGCTACCGCGTCAAACTCATCACGCCGATGATGGGCGGTGGCGTTGAGGCGGGCAAGCCCGACACACACCAACCCATCCGCGCCCGCAGCCTGCGCGGCCAATTTCGCTTTTGGTGGCGGGTGCTGGCGCGTGGCGGCATGTTCGGCTCGTGTGTTAGCAGCAGTGGCGCGCCAAGCCCAAACGATTGGCGCAATTGGGAGCGCAGCGTGTGGGGTGGCATGGGCGACAAGCCCGACGAGCTGGCGGCTTCGACCATTGGTCTGGCGGTGAGTGAGGTCACTCCACCCAAGCGCTTCGGCTTCGATTGCGCGGAATTCGGCGTGGCGATGGGCCGCGAGCGCATGCCTGGCAATGATGCTGAGCATGCGCACGGTTGGTGCAGGTACGTCTTCTTCAGCGCCGAGGGCAGGCAAGATCAGCCCGCCAAGACCTTGATCGCGTCTGGCCTGCAGTTCACGCTTGCAGTCAGCGTCAAATCAACCGACCCCGTCAGGATCAAGATGGCGCGGCAGGTGGTGAGCTTCTGGGCCAGCTTCGGCGGCATCGGCTCGCGCACACGTCGTGGCGCTGGCGCCGTGCAAGTCAACGAGCTGCTGGCGGGCGGCCAAGAAGCACTCCTGTGCGCATTGGCCGACGGCTCTGCCAAACGCTGCAAGTCCATCCGCGTGGCGGCAGAGCCTGCACTCACCAGCGCCTATCAGGCCTTCAAGGCCAGCATCGTGCCGATGATTGAGTTTCGGCAATGGCCTGACCTCGCCCGCGACGGGACAAAGGGAAGCCCTCGCACCTATGGCCTGAGCCACTGGCCTGAGGCGCACGAAATCAGAAAGGCCGCTGGAGTGTCGATTCCGGCCCATGCACCCGGCAGGACTGGGTGGGCCGGCCGCGATTACCCCATGCCACGGGCGGCATTTGGCCTACCCATCGTGGTGCACTTCAAGGACCGGCGCAACCGCACCAGCACGGCGGATGACTCCGGGTTCGACCCGGCCGACCGCACGATCTTGCCGGTCGTCAATGATGTCGCTCTGGAGCGCATGGCCAGCCCACTGATCTTGCGGCCAATCGCTGTATCGGCTTCATCCTTCAGGCCATGCACCGTATTCATTGACAGCAGCGCCATGGGCGATCAGCCGCTGGAATGGGTGGCCATCACCCCCAGCGACGCCGCGCACGCGACGAACGATGTATGGGCGGTATGGGATGCCACCTGGCCTGCCAACGCCCTTGCCCGTGGCGCGCGCGCGTGGCCCCAAGCCTTACCCTGGGCCCTGTCCGACCACGAAACCGCCAACGGCCTGCCGGGCGAGTTCTCGCCCGCCCAATCTGCCGTCGAAGCCTTCTTCAACTCCCGCTTGGTCAGGGCTCACGCCCAACCCAATCCATGACCCGCCACCTCTTCGCCTTCGCCTTCGGCCAAGTACAAAGCTTCATCGAAGCCGCGCGCACCACGCGTGATTTGTGGAAGGGCTCTGAGCTGTTCAGCGCCTTGGCGCAAGTGGCAGCCACCGAGCTGTTGCGCATCGATCCGGCCGCCGAGCTGATCTTCCCGGCCGCCGCTGCTCTGGCCCCAACACCTAACACGGTTACCCAGCCGACAGCGTGGGCCCGGCGTGCTGGCGCACAGGCGCGCGCCTCCGGCCTGCCGAACAAGCTGATCGCCGTCATCCATCTTGACGACCCGCGCGGTGGTGTTGAGCGGCTGCGCAGCGCCGTACACCAACACTTGCTGGCCACCGCCCAAGCCCTGCTGGCCGCACTGGATCAAGACGCCGCACCCGGGCTTCGCCAAGGCATTGATGAGCCCCGCCTGCAAGGCCAGTTGCCCCAGCTGATCGAGACCTCGGCAGCCTGGGTGCCGTGGCCAGAAGCCATCGACTACAGCGCCGCACTCAAAAACCTGCAGCGCCTGCTCGATGCACGCAAACGCACCCGCCCCTTCGCGCAGACTGCAGACGATGCCGCCGGCGCGGTGGCCCCGCTGTCATCGTTTGATGGCCGGCGCGAAAGCGTGTTGATGCCGCCGCAGCACAGCGACGCCTTGCGCCAGCGCTTTCACATCCCCGCCCATGAAGAGCTGGACGCGGCGGCGCTGATCAAACGCGTGTCCAGCCAGGCCCAAGGCTTTCCATCGGTGGTGCGGGTGGCGCTGCAGCCATGGGTTGCGGGTTTGGGCGCTGCGCAGTGCGCCGCCATCAGCCAGCCGTTGCAAGAGCTTGTTAGGTTGAATGCCGGCGCCACGCGCTACCGGGTGCCGCTGGCGTTTGAGCTGGGCCGGCCCAACGCGCCTGTTGAGCGCGTCCCTAACCCGTTGCGGCGCCTGCATTTCGATGGCGAATTGCTGCTGGCCCAGCGCCGAACTGAGTTGCGCCGTAAGGCCCCGCCACCCGAAGTGAACACGGCGCTGGCCGAGCTGGAAGCCGCCTTGCGCGGCGCCCCACTGCCCACGGAGGATGGGCTTTATGTGGCCCTGCTGATGGCCGATGGTGATCGCATGAGTGATCTGTTGAACGCGCTGTCGCAAGCCCGGCAGGGCCATGATTCAGGCGCAGCACAGGCCGATCACCGCAACATCAGCCAAACCCTGGCGGCCTACTCTGGCCGCACCCCGGCCTGGCTGGCGCAACACGGCGGCGTGGCGCTGTATGCCGGTGGCGACGATGTGCTGGCGCTGTGCCCGGTGAACACGGCCTTGGCTGCGGCACGCCAGTTGGCCGATGCATTTGCCAACAGCGTGCGCGATGCCATCCCGGCCGAGCTGCGTGCCGCCGTGCCCACGCCATCGATGTCGGTGGGCATCGTCTTCGCACACGTGATGCACCCCTTGCTCGATTTGCGCCGCCTCGCGGCCAAGGCCTTGAAGTTGGCCAAACAGGGCCATGACGGCCAAGGCCTGCGCAATGCGCTGGGTGTGGTGATCGCCCCACGCGGCGGCACCGAAGTGGCTGTGGCCGGCCGCTGGAATGAGGCGTGGGCGGCCAACAGCGGCAAGCCGCAGGCCGCTGACTCTGACCAGGCCAACACCGCCGCCCCCCAAGGCTTCGACGCGCGTCTGGCGCTGTGGCAATCGATGTTCGCGCAAGGCCTGCTCGCGCACAGCGCCGGCTATGACCTGGCCGCCTTGGCCGTGAACAACCCCCTTGGCGCACTGCGTGCTGAAGCACCGCGATTGATTCAACGGCGCTTGGGGGCATCCATTCCGCCTGAGTGTCTGCCTGCTCTGCAGTACCTGTTGCAAGACGATGCCAGCGCCCCAGGCGATCACACCCACCACCGCCGCCTGGCCAATGAGTGGTATGCCAGCCGCTGGCTGCACATGCATCAGGTGACAACAGGGGCAGTCGTGCCGGCCGGCACGCCGGCCGCTGCGGAAGTAAGTTATGACTGAAAAGGCGCCGATGAACTCGACCGGTTATTTTCTGCGTCCCCTGTCGCCCCTGGTGTTCCGCTCCGGCCGGCCGTTTGGCCAGGCCGATGCGCACGGCGGTGGCGTGGGCTACGACTTCCCCTTGCCCGCCACCGTGGCGGGCGCCTTGCGTGGCGCCTGGGTGGATGCGCTTGAGCACCGCCTGACCGCCAACGACCAAGCCATGCTCGATCTTGAAGTGCACGGCGCACTGCGGGCGCGGCGCGCGCACTCGGCCAGGGGTGAGACCGGCCCGATCCAGTTGTTCGCGCCCCGGCCCGCTGATGCCGAATACGTGGCGCTTGATCGGCGCGGCGGGTGGGATCTGCAGGCCCTGGTGCCGGCCTCTGCCGCGATGGGCGGCGGCTGCGATTTGCCTAACCAGCTAACGCCAGTGATGAGCGACAGCCTCGCGCAGCCAGTGGACGGCCCCACCGACTGGAGCCTCAACGCACTGGCCCAGTGGTTGGCCTGTGATTTGGGCCAGTTGCCCGGCGCCCAAGCGCTGGGCGCATTGCCCCAGGCCAAGCGCACCCATGTGGCGGTGGATGCCGGCACGCTGACCAGCATCGAGAGCGCGTTGTTCCAAAGCGCAGGGTTGGATTTCGACGGCGCCGCCGCCGAGGAGGGTCTGGTGGCCTGGCTGCGCAGCCGCCGCCGTGAGCTGGACACCTCGGCCTTGGACGACCGCCATGTCCGCCTGGGGGCCGATGGTCGCTGCGCGGCGCTGCAGGCCCTGGGTCCCCAGGCGCTGAGCGCCCCGGTGGAATGCCCCGCGCCATTGGCTGATGCACTTGACAAACTGCAAGCCGGTGATCGCTTTCGCCTGCTGCTGCTCACACCCGCCTGCTACCTGCGCAATGGCTGGTACCCCGATGGTTTGAAGGCCGGCACCGCGCAAGTCCCCATTGAGGGCTGCCTAACCAGCCTCCAGCCACCGCGCGAACTGGGGTGCAAGCCCTGGCGCCTGCGCCTGGTGGCCGCTGCCCTGGGCCCCTGGCAGGCGCTGGCTGCCAGCAAACTGCGCCAACCCGGCGGCGCCCTGGGCTTCACGCGCCGCCCCCTTCGCCGCCTGGCTCCGGCCGGCACGGTGTACTGGCTTGAAATTCTGGAGTGCGGCTGCACGCCTTTGAGCCAAGCCTGGATGCGATCCACCTGCCGCACCGAATACGCCCGCGATGGGCTCGGCCTGGCCCTGCCTGGGTTGTGCACCGAATGAGCCCTTCGATGCCCGCCGCACCCGCCATCACCCCGCACTCGCCCACGGATCTGCCCATGCCCAACCCATCCAACCATCGCCTCTACCTGGCCCTAACGCGCACGCCCACGCATGTCGGTTGCGGCCACGGCCTGGGCGAAATCGATCTGCCCATTCAACGCAACAGCTGGGGCCTGCCGATCTTGCCCGGCTCGGCCATCAAGGGCGTGCTGCGGCAATCGGCCGCCGAAGCGTGGCAATGCACGCCGGGCCTAATCACCACACTGTTTGGCCCGGATCGCGCCAACGCCAGTGATCACGCCGGCATGCTGGCGCCGCAAGATGCGCGCCTGCTGGCCATGCCGGTGGCCGCACTCTGCGGCGGCTGGGCTTGGGTCACCTGCGTGGGCATGTTGATGCGCTATCGGCGCGATGCCGCTGCGGCTGGTCATTCGGGCCTGCCGCCATTGCCTGCGGCTGTGCCTGACGCACAAAGCGCCCAAGTGGCATCACAGAACTCACCGCTGTTGATGCAGGCGCAGGGCCCCATCGCCGTGCTGCATGAAAGCTCGCTGCAAGTGCAGGCCGATGCCAGTGTCGGCCAGTGGGGTGAGCATCTCGCGGCAGGCGCCTTCCCGAGCGATGACGCCGCCTGGCGGCAAGACTTCGCGCAGCGCTTGATCGTCGTCAACGACGATCTGTTCCATCACTTCACCCACGTGGCCACCGAAGTGCGCGCACGGGTGGCGCTGGACGACAACCGCGTGGCCAAAGACAACGCCCTGTGGCGCGAAGAATGCGTGCCCGCCGACAGCCTGTTTTGGGGCCTGATCAGTGCCTTCCCGGTGGCCGCTATGCCCGGCGCCTTGGGCGTGACCGCGGCCCTGGAGAAGGTGGCGCGGGCCTGCGTGCAAATCGGCGGCAAGGCCAGCGTCGGCTACGGCTGGCTGGATTTCTTGCCCCAGCCCGCCGGCGGGGGCGCCTGATGAGTGCCGCGCAGCAATCCATGGCCGATTCCACATTGGCGGGCAACCTGCACGCCAGGGTGCAGCGCGCCCAGCAATCGCTTTGCGCCGCAGATTGGGGCCAATACCTCGGCGTGCTGCAAGAGCTGCTGGCGCTGCTGCGCGAGAACGGCCTGGCGCAAAGCCTGGGCTTTTTGGCGCTGCAAGCCCACAAAAAGCCCGGCGTGGCCCGGCTGCTGGACGATTGGCTGGGGCCCGACCAAGGCGAAGGCGGCCTGGCCGGGCTGTGCGAAGGCGCGGCCACCGTCGGTTTGATGCCCTTGCGCGATGTGCGCGGACTGCACTACCCGCACCACTCGCGCATGGCCCTGCGTGAGGTGCAGCGCCTGTTGCGCAGTGCCAAGGCATTGGATGCGCTGCATGGCGATTCACGTTGCCCGCAGAGCTCGCCACTTCCCGCTGCCACCATTCCCGCACTGGCCAATCAAACACAGGTCTTTGGCCCGAACGGCCTGTGTCCTGATCAGCATCAGCACCTGGGGCTGGTCTGGCGCTTTGCGGGCCTGCCCGATGCGCCTGCCGGTGGCGACCCCCCTGCAGGCCACTACAAGGCCGAGCACATCTCCGATGTCTTGGCACTCACCGCCCGGCAGTGGGACAGCACGGCACACGCCAAGCTCTATGAACGTGCCTATCAGCGCTGGCAAACCTGGCTGCAGGGCCGCGCCAGCCATTGCACTGTGCAAGTGGCCGGCCGCCTTCAACTGGGCCTGGGCAGCCCCAGCGTGTTTGAGACACAGGTGCTGTTGCATCCGGTGCACGGCCTGCCCTACATCCCCGGCAGCACGCTCAAAGGCGCATTGCGCGCGCACCTGGGTGCCAGGGTCGAGGCCCACTTGGCTGCCACAGCCAACGACGCTCACTTGGCCGAAGCGGCCGGCGATCCCGGCACGCAAGACGCTCACCCGCTAACGTCAATGATGCGCGCTCTGTTTGGCGAGCAGCGCGATGACGGCACAGGCAACGCCGGTGAATTGACGCTGCTGGACGCTTGGTGGATCCCCGGCAGCGGCAGGCCCTTGGTGCGCGAGGTTGAAACGCCGCACCACTCGGCCTACTACGCGGGCCGCACCGACGTAGCCAGCGCCTTCGACAGCCCCATCCCCGTACCGCAATTGGCCATCGAAGGCCAGTTTCTGGTGGCCATAGCACACACCCGCGCCGGCAGAGCTTGGGCCGACTACGCGATGGAAGGCCTGTTGGCCGCGCTCGTCGATCCCGCCATGGGCGGTCTGGGTGCCAAGGCCTTCTCTGCGGGCGGCGGCAGATTGCATCGGGTGGCCCCAACCAACGCGGCGGCGCCGTGAATCGATCAGGTGGCCTGGCACGCCCGTCTTGGCCACAGCACACCACATCGTCGCTTCGTAAGCCCGCGAAGCGTGCGCTCACCCGACGCCAATTTCCGAATTGCGTGGACCTCAGCCGACTTCTGCTACCCAAGGAAGTTATCCACAGGGGTCGCCGCAAAACACCCCGGAAAGCCAGCATTGGCGCGGGTCAAAAGTCGGTACAGTTCGCCGCATATTCACCGTGAGCGGTGACAAGACTTCTTGTGGATGAGGAACGACACTGTTGCTTGTTCGCCGCATATTCACCGTGAGCGGTGACAAGACCCGCTGCCGCTGCCGTCGTCACGACGGTTTGCGTGTTCGCCGCATATTCACCGTGAGCGGTGACAAGACCTTTTTCGTGACACGCCGCAACATGAGCGGGGTTCGCCGCATATTCACCGTGAGCGGTGACAAGACCTGCCACGCATTGGCGTAGCGCTGCTCGGGTGATGTTCGCCGCATATTCACCGTGAGCGGTGACAAGACGATTTCCTTGTCGGTGAACATAATGCGGATGTTCGCCGCATATTCACCGTGAGCGGTGACAAGACTCGA